>DAIOVD010000062.1:0-21706 GCA_036759185.1 Catalimonadaceae bacterium
TTCCTGTTTGTGCATGCCGGAGTAACGCGTACCTGGGCAAGAAATAATGGAATTGACATTATCCAACCCATGGAATCAATCAATTCCTTATTCCGGAAATCGCAGGATGCCTTCCGGTTTACGCCCGGTGTGATGGAAGATTCGTATGGAGATGAAATCTGCCAGTCTCCCATCTGGGTAAGACCGGATTCATTGATGGCAGACCCTATCCCCAATTTTTCTCAGGTGGTGGGGCATACCCAGATCAAGAAAGTACAAAGGTCGGGTTCGGTTTATTTTATAGATACGCTTGGTACTTCAAATGAATATTTCGTTCTGGATAACGGGATCGTGACAGTCGGAAGTCTTTGATTTAATTCATCGTTTTGCAGCTTCCTTCATCACAAACACCATTTCGGTTGCAATCTGAAACGATCGTTCATCGTAGGTTTTGGCTTCGTCCGGTGTGTTGTCAGACACTTTCGGGTCTTCATACGGGATCGAAATGCGGGCTGATGCTCCCGGAATGATGGGGCAGTTTTTGTCGGCTTGCGAACAGGTCATGATGGCGGCAAAGTCTGAAGCCGGATTGCCCGGGTCGTTGTATTTTTTGGAGAAACACAAAAGAGGAGCGATACCGTCCGCAAATGAGACGGCGTATTTCGGGTTGGTTTCTCCTGCTTTGGTTGTTTTGAAACCTGCTCTTTCCAATGCCGCAATGGTTCGCGGATTGCAGGCTGTGGCTTCGGTTCCACCTGAAAATGTGGTGATGTTTTCAATGCCCAGCCATGTAGCTGCAGTTGCGGCCCAAACCTGACCCAAGTGACTCCGACGGCTGTTGTGTGTGCAGATGAAAGTGAGTTGTGTCTGTTTTCCGGCTTTCGACTGTGCCGAAATAAAGGCAGCCAGTTCCAGTAAATCTTCTTTCCGTTCCGGTGAAATGGGGCCGGCATTTTTGTCCGCTTTTTCCAGATACTGGTTCAAGGCATAATACAGTTTTGGTTTGTTATTTGGTTGGATACGTGTTTCCAAAGACATGGCAGCACAAAGGAGAATGAGAAATGTAGAATTGATCATCATGATAAACAGTTAAAAGAACCTTCTCCCAAAACAGTTTTCAGGAGAAGGTAAAATGAATGTTAACAGCAACCGGCGTTTGGTGGACAACAGGCTTTTACTGTTTCCGAGCCTGCTTCCGGATGGGGAGTTTTCAACCCCTCTTTTTCGGCATACACGGTAACACTGAAAATTCCGGTTGAACCATGAACAAAGGAATCCACGCCTTCTGCATCCAGGTAGCGAGACAAAATATCGGAAGGAATCCGGATCGCTTTTTCCTTTTGAACGGTGATGTTTTTAAAACCTGCTTCTTCAATGAAACGCAGGTAGTCGGATTTCTGAATCGCACCTGAAACACAGCCTGCGTACATTTCAGCGTCTTTCTGCAGCGCTTCCGGAAGTTCGCCAACCAGGACCACATCGGAAATACTGAAATGCCCTCCTGGTTTCAAAACCCGCATGATGTCGGTGATGACTGCTTTCTTGTCCGGAACCAGATTCAGAACGCAGTTGGATACCACCACATCGGCAACCTCATTTGAAACCGGCATGTTTTCAATGTCTCCCAACCGGAATTCCACATTGTTGAATCCTCGGGTCTCTGCATTTCTCCGGGCAAGTGAAATCATAGCTTCGGTTAAGTCGATGCCGATTACTTTGCCGAAAGCCCCTGCTTCATGCCGTGCAATGAAACAATCGTTGCCCGCTCCGGAACCGAGATCTATGACGGTATCGCCGGGTTCGATTTTCGCAAATTGAGTGGGCAATCCGCAGCCCAATCCCAGGTCGGCATCCGGATTGTAGCCATCGACCTGCGAGTAGTCATCGGTCATGATGTTGTAAATCGGGTCGGAGCAGGAAGTGGCCCCACAGCAGGATGACATGTTGGTTTCTTTGTCCTGGAGAGCAATTTCACTGTATTTCTCCAGGACCATTTGTTTGATTTGTTTGGCGGTTTCCATGGTTTTTATTTGATTATGATTGATTATGTTATTGCAATATTGCGATGATTATGTGTAAAAAAATTTAGCAGCAGCCCGACTTTGTAGAAGGAGAATACTGGTCGAAAACGAAATTGAAAAGGCCTTTGATTTCAGCCCATCTGGCAGGATTGATGCAGTAACTCATGCTGGCCCCTTCAATGTTGCCCTGAATTATGCCTATGTCTTTGAGTTCCCGAAGGTGTTGTGAGATGGTGGCCTGAGCAAGGCCCAGCTCCTGAACCAGATTGCTGTTGATGCAGGCGTTGGTCTTTAATAAGTATTGGAGTATGGCAACTCTGGCCGGATGCGAAAAGGATTTCGCGACCAGTGCCAATTCATTTTGTTCGGCAGTGAACAGATTGCTTTTAGTGACTCCCATAATTATATTGCAATATTACGATGGTATTCTCTCAAACCAACTAAATTCATAAAATTAAATTGATTTGGTCATAACCAGGACTCGCAGGAAACTTTAGTTTTGAATTTTGCAACCACTCATCTTAACCCATGAAACAATCCCCAATCAACTGGTTCAGAGCAGTCTTACTGGTTCTGTCGGCCGGAATATTTCAATGCACTTCGTATAAAGCCTGTCAAGATTTCCCTAAATCATTTCGTTCCATCGACGAGGCTGAAATCAGGCTCAATGCCCAGGAATGCGAAGCCAGTTTCGATTCTCTATCGTTTCCAGGTGGTGGAGAGGTGAGGAAAGCCCTTTATTATACCTGTGACAAATACCTTGGTTACCTCATCATTCATACCCCCGATAAAAAAATCCTGTACCGGAATGTTCCCTTTCAATATTGGAAAAACATGACCCGGGCAAAGTCCTTCGAAAAGTATTTTATGCAGAATGTGAAATACAAATTCCCGGTTTATCTGGAATCGAAACTTCACCCCTGAACAGGAGGTGTCCTGCGTATACTTAATAAAAAAGCCCCGCTTCAGACAGGGCTTTTTATTTTGATCAGCTCGTAGAGCTTACTGGTCCTTTTGAGCAGGATTGATCGTAATGTTCAGGACAAGCCGGTTGTGCTCTTCTTCATCGCGATCGGAGTTGCCGCACATTCCGCCACCACCATGATGGCCTCTGCCTTGGTGAGTATGATTTCCACTGTCACCAGCATGTTCCGCAGCCTCATCCTCAGAATCAAAAATCACCTGATCGGTACCAGTGTAATCAGTGACAGGTGTATACGTATATACCCAGTTTCCTGTTGCGGCGTCTTTCACCAGTGAACTGATAGCAGCATTCTTTGCATCTTTTGAAATAACAGGAGTTTCTTCCGACATGTTCGCTGGAAGAATCATCACCAATGTGTGGTTGGCTGAAATCACCGAATCAACGGAGGTGGTTTGCCAGTTAACCGTATGCGTTGGATGCACATGTTCATGGCGGTGACAGGAAGTAAATCCCAGGGCCAGAACTGCGAATGACAGGACGGCGAATCTGATTTTGTTTTTCATTTAAACTCTTCGTGTTAAAATTTTAAGCATAACGGTTGATGTGGTATAAAAATACGACCCGATTTTGGAAAACGGCCTGAAATGGATGGTTCCATTGCGAACTCGTGTTTTTCATCGGAGTTTGTCGATCGATTCAGAAGATGCAATGTACAAACCAGTCATTCACAAAAGCAACTTATTCCGAAATCAGCGCTTTCACAAACCGGACAGGCTGCAATCCGGAAACTTCCAGGGTATATACGCCTGATGGTAAATGTGAAATATCAAGTTTGCCTGTTTCATCCGGGGTAACGTGGAAGCTCTGCCCCAAAGGATTTATCAGTTTCATCCGTTTTTGCATGGGTATGAAATCTCCATTGATCCGTATTATGCCGGATGCGGGATTCGGATAAACAAAGACCTGTGGCGGAAGGGTAACCATCTCGTTTTCTGCCAGACATGTGCCCCCAATGTTGGATGTCATCCAGTTGGCCCGTTGGTTGAGCCAGTTCTGGAATCCGGCTGTTTCACCGGCATATGTTGTGTAGATTGGATCCGGATTTGGCCAGACATACTGTCCTAGAATGGGCCAGTACTGAAAATTTCGTTTTTGGGATTCATTCAGCAGGGCATTCACAGAATCCACCCAGGCCACTCGTCGCGTTGGCTGCCAGATGGATTGTGTAACTTCCAGCCACCGGCATTTCAGGGCACTGGTAAAGCCGGGATCCTGACGGAATCGTTTCCACCAGGTGGGTGGTTGCCAGTAACCTCCCGGACACACATCGTCAATCTCATACTGCCAGCCATATACTTTATCGCCTTCACAATAGTTGCTGTTTCTCCAGGCAATGTCGAAATCCCAGACAGGTCCCATGATGAGCTTACCGCCATTCTGGGTGATCTTTGGTTTGGTCAGAAAGGTCGAAATCCGGTAACCATCCACATTTTTACTCCATTCATTCACAATAAAATAGTCAATAAAAGACGGCATGTGGGCAAACTTCCGGTAGCCATTGGGAGTGGCAAAATCAGGGGCATGCACTGCCGTTTCAAAGCTGTCCACATACGACTGTATATAGGTTTTCTGTTGCGGCATCATATCAACGGCATCCGGATAATCGTAGAAAAAGCGGATTTCCTGTCCTCCGCTGCTGGTTTCAGGTGGAAAGGTTGAAGCCCAGCTTTCGGTGTCGTTTCCGGTGGATTTGTCAATTTTGATGATGTAGCCTCCTGTTACATCTGCCCCGCTGATATCCGTGGGTTTCAGTTTGGCGATATTAACCCGTTCATCATCCCGTTTAATTTTTTCCATCACCACATAAATGCCCTGGTATTCCCCGTTGAGGATGAGTTCTGCATAACGGGTTCGGGAAGCGTACCAACCCAGAGAACGGGCCAGATCGTATGCAAACGTATTTCGCATAAAAGACTTATCACTGTAGTTGGCTGATAAGATCCAGTCACTTTCGGCGGGCATTCCAAGAATGGAAGTCGCCATATCCTCACCCGCTGCATCCCGGATTTCAAAACCATATGATTTTTTGGGAAATCCGGATGAGCTGCTTCCTCTTTGCTCCACACCGCAGAGCATCCATGGATACTGGCTGCTGTCGCTCACAAAATTGCGGCTGCCATTGGTGTGGTGAATAATCCGGATGCGGGCTGGAATTTTGGGTTCATCGGGGATGAACTGAGCCCGGGTATCGAGTATCACCACCGGCAAATTGGACGATTCAAACCGGTATGGCTTCACCGGCTGGTTCGTGAATGTGATGGAAAAGCCGGTTAAAGAACCCTGTTCTCCCTGATATTGATCGCGGATACGAAGTTTCCAGGTTCCATTGCCGGGCTGGCCGTTATTCATGTGGCCCAGACTTTGAGCCGGACGGAACGATCCCGTAAACGGAGCACCAGCATCATAAAGCAATGGAAGATTTTGTCCACCTAAACAGGTGCTGCTGAAATTGTCGCCATCCCAGCCAATGCCGGAAAACAGACAAACCACCTTCCCGGAAGGCGAAACCAACTGCATCTCAAGTTGGCTCGTATTTGAATGTGTAATGGAAAAACAAACCCGGGCCAGTCCAAAGATGGTATCAATGCTTGCGGGCAGCCCCGTTACAGTCACGTTAAAATCTGTGTAGGTGTTGTTGTCGGGAATGATGCCTGGTTGTCCCCAGAAAGACTGAGCCATGACCGGATTACTCCAAAGCAAAGGAAGGAGTCCAAATAAAATGACAAGTCTCACAAGTATTTTCATGAATGACCAGGTGCACAAACCGACGCTTAGGCAGGAGGTTGATTTGAAGTTGCAATAACCAGAAACTAAATGGAAAATAATTCTGAATTGGTCTTCCTTCTTAATTTAGTCTTTGTACTTTATCCACCCGCCTGTTTTAATACCGGATTTTGTGTTGTACCGGACAATGTAGAGTCCGCATGGAAGGTTGGTTGTGCCAATCCCATTTTCGGTATAGGATTCCGTGCTGATTAACCGTTTGCCGGTGATGTCGTACACCATGCAGGCTCCAGGTTCCTGGTCCCGGATCCAGAATCGGGAGCCACCCGGATTGGGATAAATTCCGTATGGAAGAGGAAGCCTGTCAATTGGGTTTGGGTCCGGATTCGCCGGTTTCGGGAATGGATGGTAGTACATCCGGAACAAGCCCTGAATGGGTTTGTTGTCGACCCCATAAAAGTTACCCCAGACCAAAACCTTGTTGTTGTCCTGAGGAACCACACCGGAGATTTCAGCATTGTAGGAATTGTAAAACAGGGGAGGAGTGAAAAGTGTATCTGTACATAGATTCACATAGGACTGAAGGCCTGCGTTTGTTAAAACTAGTGAAGCGGTTGGTCCCATTGTAAATTCAAATGGACCTGAAATTCCCAAATCAGTTTTCAATGTTCGTCCACTGTCGATGGGGGAGAAGGTACCTGTCGGACTGATTCTGCCATATTGGTAACTACAATTATAAACTCCACCCATTGATGCGAATGTCAGGGTAATATGGCCTGATGGATCAGCACCGAGACTCAGCACTTTTCCGGCGCCTTGAGGAAGAAAGTGAAAGCTGGTGTCGATGGTAAAACTGCTGTCCAGCTTCAGGATCCGATGGATGTAGCCTGATGTCCAGAAGGGGCTTCCGGGGGGATCATTTCCACCTGGTTCGAACCATTTGACGGAAGAAAAGGTCAGGTAATTCTTTTTGTCCCGGCCCTGAAAAAAAGCGGGTTCCACCTCCAGATTCCGACCTGTATCTTCCAAAAACCCGAAGGTTTTCGAAGGGATGCTGAGGTCTTTTTGTCCGTCTCCGTTGAAATGAAGTACCCGAACCGGGTTTTTAACAAAAACACTCAGTTTTCCACCTGGCCGGGGACTCATTCCAAAAATAAAATTCGTGTAAGATGAGTCAGTAGGAAAGTCGATGGTGGAAATAGTTTGCCCGTTTTGATCGAAATGTACAATGCCCGGAAACGATGAATTACTTTTAGTATAGATCGTCCATATTGTGCCATCCTCGTTAAAAACCAGATGTTTGGGAAGGTAGTAGAATGGTTGATTTCCAGTACCATCCTCAAAAAAAGAACAACGGAATGTTGTATCCACTCCGCCATCTGGCATAAGTCGAACCAGGCCCGGGGACGAATGCCCCAGGTACTCTTTAAAATCTCCAGTAATCAGAATGCTCTGATCCGGAAGCGGAAAAACCCCTTTAATGTTCTTTCTCTTTAGATGTTCACCTCTGTGAACCATCAACAATCCTTGTACATTCCAGCGTTTGTATTCAAAACCATCCGGGGTTATTCCAATAACGCAAAAATCACCGGATTGCATTCTCGCCCATCTCAACCCGTCGGAATACATGTTCCAATAGGTGGTGCTGAACAGGCGGCTAATCTGGCCGGTGGAATCGATCCGCATCAGGGAAATGGAATCCTGGCTGACATTCACTTCTTTGTAGAATAAATCGCCATTTGAATCAGCAAAGGAGAGAAACTGATTGCTTTGAACCGGCTTCCAATCGGAAAAGAAAAGGCTTCCGTCCCGTCTCAGGCAATTGATTTTCTGGATTCCATTTTCATATCTTTCCACCCATGTATGGCCATTTGGAAGAGTTTCGAACCATGAAATACCGGTCAGTAAAGAAGGAGTTTCTACCTGCCCGTTTGAGGATATGGTTTTAAGTTGGTTTGAAAAAAGACCCAGGTATTTTCCATTTTCAATGGATTGAATTTTGAATGGTATTTCGGAACAGGTGAAAGAAGAATCCAGAGAGCCATCTAGTCTGTAACGAAGTAAAGCGGCTGGTTTTGTGCCGGAAGCCGTTTGCTTCAGAAAGAAAAAGGAACCTGTTTGGCATAAATAGGACCTGTTCTTATCGTCCCATCGGAGGGGTGAAAAGGTAGAATCAAGCCGACCGTCTGGAAGAAGGCCAATCATATTGCTTTTGCCCAACTGGCCGGTGTACATTATATCACCTATTGCCAGTAACCTGCCATTATCCAATTCAATGAGGTTATTTATATGATAATAATTTTGTGGATCACGGTTTCGGAAATTTGTATCCGGATCGCCATTTGGCAGCAAGCGGACAATTCCCTGACTTCTGAAGCCAGAGTAATGAAAGAAACTTCCTACAACCCAAACCTTCTCATCCAATTTGGAACCCATGGTCCCGATGTAATACGAATCCGGGCCATACCCGATGGGCGATTGAAACGAATAATCAATTGCACCTGAATGCTGGGCAATAGCGATGGTACCCAAAAAATGAAGCAGAAAAATCAACAGAGTTGGTCTCATTGGGAGTGGGTTTCAGAGCAATCTGGCTTGCAATATAATGGTTGCCCTTTCAGAAAAAAGCAATCGGTTGGTCTGTCCGGTAAATGTATTTCTCAGGAGCTTCAACGATAGGGTTTTGCTTCAGATCCAGCAATTGTTTCTATTCAGAATTCAGCTTCGGATCTGGATGTCAGAGATCAAACAAATTTAACATTCGGAATGATTCCGTCTTACATCTTCACCAATTTCCTGACCACGGGTTTGCCGTTCTTATCTGCTTTTACCCAGTAAACCCCGGCATTCAGATGGCTGGTTTTGATGCTCCCGTCCGCAAAACGAATGACCGGATATTCATTCCCCATGGCATCAATTATCTGAATAGTTGACGTCTTCTCAATTCCTGAAATGCGGAACGATTCCTTTGCCGGATTCGGATACAAACTCATGTGCGGCACCGATACCATGCTTTGGGTAGCCACCGGCGCTCCTCCATTGGTCGTGAATAAAATATTGGAATAGTCACCTGCTACCCATCCGTTCAGAATATCGGTGAAACAAACAGAATTGATGGACCGGGCCGTGTTGATGGAGGTATTTGTCCATGAATTGCCGGAATCAATCGTTTTCAGGACGGTACCGTTTGCACCCACAACCCAGCCCGACTGAAACGTAACAAACGAACAACCATACAGATTTTCGGTGGTGTTGCTTTCCAGTTGTTCCCAGGTAGTTCCGCCGTCTGTTGATTTCAGAATGGTGCCATTCAAGCCCACAGAATAACCAATCTGATCTGTAGCGAACCTGATACACATAAGATCCTGTGTGGTACCCGATTGGAGATCAATCCAGGTATTTCCACCGTTGGATGATTTCAGGATCGCACCGTTTTCTCCGGCTACCCAGCCCACGCTTTCATTGATGAAATACACACTGTAAAAGGATTTGGAAACATCCGGATTGTGGTCCGTCCAGGTCGTTCCGCCATCGGTTGTTTTAAATACGGTTCCGTAGCCATCGCTGTCGTTTCCAACAACCCAGCCATGAATAGAGTCGGTGAAATAAACACTGTTAAAATCGTCGCTGGTAAAGGAATTTGGAGGTGTGCTAAAGTCCCAGTTATCGCCTCCATCCCTGGTAACAGCCAGAGTTCGCCTTTCACCGCATACCCAGCCAACGGAATCGTCGAAAAAGTGGCAGCCATACAATTCGTCATTACCGGGGGAAGAATAACTGGTCCAACCAGTACCTGCGTTCACTGTTTTAAGGATGATTCCGTCGCCATCGCCGTTGTCACCTACAGTCCATCCAATCTGGTTGGTTGGAAAATGGATGCAGTTAAGGTTGTATTCCGGATCACCTTCGTCGTTTTCCTGAAATGTCCAGTTGCTGCCTCCGTCTTCTGTTTTTATGATCACACCATATGAGAACGGACTGTCTCCAAAATCGCCTACCGCCCAAAGTACGAGTGGTGACACAACAAAAAGTCGGCTCAGGTTTTCGCCGGTAAAGGTATCGTGGTTTCCCCAGGAAGCTCCTCCGTTGGTGGTTTTGATCAGGGCGCCGTTTCCGCCGGCAATCCAACCATTTTGTGTATCCGTAAACTGAATGGATTGAAGCGATTCAATTGTGCCGGAACTGGCCGTGTCCCAGGAAAGTCCTCCGTTGGTGGTTTTGAGAAGGGTTCCGGCACTTCCGGCAGCACAGCCTTTGGTTGTAGAAGTGAAGTACACAGCATTCAGTTCGGAAGTGGTGCCGGACGTTTGGATTTGCCAGTTGCCACCTCCGTTTGTTGTTTTTATAATGGTGCCATTTGTTCCAACAATATAGCCCAGATTGGCATCCAGGAAAAATAGGCTATGCAGCAATTCGGTCACGCCACTGGTTTGGGCCACCCAGCTATTTCCGCCATTGGTTGTTTTGGAAATGACTCCTCCTGAACCTGCCACCCAACCGGTTTGTTCGTTGAAAAAAAAGAGGCAGTGAAAATCGGCTCCTCCCAGATTGATTGATTCCCAGCTCAGTCCTCCGGTCGTTGACTTCAATACCATCCCGCCTTCACCGCACGTGTAGCCCACCTGGTCGTTTAGGAACTGCACTGCAAAGAGGTTGTTGGCTGATCCGGCTGCTTGTTTTTGCCAGGATGCGCCCCCATCTGTTGTTCGGATGATGAAACCATAATTGCCAACAGCAACAGCCTTTTGGGCCGAAAAAGCATGAATATCGTGCATCGATTCATTTCCTTCCGGTGTGGGATTCTGCCATTTCCAGGAGGAGACCTGGGCGGTAGCTGAATAGGAAAATAGAATAACCAGAAACGCCCGGAACAAAGAAAATGGATTGGATAAGCAAGCTTGTAACATATTTCGCAACGAATAGGAGGCTCAGAAAATGAACAGGCAAATAGCTCATTTTAGTCAGATTCCAAAACAAGCAGAACCAGGGTAGGAGATGAGAGTCCTCACGAAAAAAGGAGATTACCATATTGTTCATCCCGGATCTCATAGCTCTTTCAATCGAAAACCATCGGTAAGCGGGGGACCGGGATGAAGAAATTCAAGTCGGGTGATTTTGGGTTTCAACCAGTGTGAAGTGACCTTCAATCTGTCAGTTGTATATCGTCAACCGGAAATAGGTTCATCCTCCCAGCAAATGGAAACGATATTCCAACCTTTGCTTGTCCTGATATACTGAAACAGCTTATTGCCCTGTCCCTCAAAATAGGATCCATTTAGATATCCTTTCTTCTCGTAACGTGACACCCGTTGGGCTATATGGCCGATCACCATTGTGTTTTCCGATATTTCAAATTCTTCAAATTCGGTAAGAGTCCCGTCTGTGAGTATTTTTTTTCTTGGTTCTATAAAGGTTTCAATATTGAAAACCTCCTCATTTCCATTGCCCTTCTTTACAATGATGGTTTCCGGTAAGCAGATCTCATAAATTTTCCCGAAATAAGGCAAGTGCTGCCTGGTGTTTTTGAACAGGCTGTAAAAAGTTGTGGTGAGCTGATTCAACTGAAGTTTGTCCACCGTATTTGCAAACACCAGAATTTGATCCGTCCCGTTTGAAATCTCATTCTCAAAGTTAAGCCCCAGCTTTTTAAGGATGGTTGTTGAACCTGCGTTTTCGTTTTTTGCAATCGCAAGAACCTCTGAATGCACAGGATTTTGAATCACATCATCCAGAACAGCTTTCAGCGCCTCAAACGCATATTCATCCCGGGTAAATTCAGATAGAAATTCAAATCCAATATCCGGATGATCCAGGAATTCACGTTTGGTAAAGGTGATCATTCCGATAGGCGTTGTTGACTCCTTCAGTTTCACCAGCCAATAATGAAGAACCGTACTATCAACGATTTCACGAACAAATTCCCTGGCGTCCTCAAATGTTTTGATATTCCGGTCTCCATGAACGTCGATCCAGCCTGGCCTGTTAATCAAATCAAGAATAACGTGCTCATCTCCCGGATGCAACGAATTCAGAATAAGGTTTGGTGTCTGATAGCTGCTTTTCATAGTTCTGTCCTTTTGAAATATAGTGACCGGTTTGAATGTGCTCACAGATGGCTGAAAAAACAAAAAGGGGTGAGGATTGACTCATTTTCAGCCCGTCATAGATTCGGGTCATACGGCATGATCATCACGGCTTCAGTATTTTCAAATGACCCGTTTTGCCATGTTCAAATTGCACGGTAAGTTGATAAAGTCCGGGAGAAAGGCCTGACAGATCGGCCATGTTTGAATTGGAAATGGTCAGAACAGGTTTTCCGGTGATGTCCAGCACATGTATCATTTGAATGAACTGATCGGATTGAACCGTGAGGATGTTGGTGGCCGGATTTGGGAAAACATAAAGGAAGCTTTTGGTTTCACCCCTAACAGACGACGCCAGAACCGGAATGCAGGCACTGGTTTGCGAGCAGCCGTTCTCCGTTATCTGAACCGCATAACTTCCCGGGCCTGGTGCCACAAACCTTTTCCCGGTTGCATTGGCAATGGGTTGATTGGCATTGTTGCAATCGATCCATTGGTAGCTGGCATTGGCAACCGCCGTCAAGGTATCGTTGCTCTGCGTTACAACGGAAGACGATACCAGACATTGACCCTCATAGATGCGTACTTGCCCTTCTTTGTTGCTAAACGGGTTCACCGGTCCGGTACCCTGAATGGCACCTATCGCCAGGATCGATCCATTGTCGCTCAAGGCGACACTATGCCCGGAATATACGCTTACACCATCCCCTGTAATGGAGTCACCATTCTGAACCCAACTGTTTCCGTTCCAATCGAAAATTCGCACAAGTCCGGATGCCGGTAATGCGGTGTTGAAGCTTTTATATCCAATCGCCATTCGGTTTCCGTTTCCTGCAAGGCTGACGGAATAACCACATTGGTCGAAAAAGTTCACTCCCCGAATTCTCGCTCCCCGTTGCACCCAGTTGCTGCCGATCCAGTCATAAACGATCGTCTCACCTATTTCGTATGTGGTGTTGTTCGGGTTCGAATCCCAGCCTTTGCTGCCAACCGCAATAGTGTTGCCATTGTTGCTTATGCTCACGTCAAAACCGAATTGATCGTAGTTGTTAACCCCGTTTAACATCTGGCCCCGCTGAACCCAACTGGTTCCGTTGAAGTCATACACCACAACCCGACCCTTTTCGGTGTTCGTTTTGTATGCGCCTACGACGATGGTATTGCCCTCGTCATCAATATCAACCGAACCACCCGCATACGTTCCGGGTACAACCAACGGATTGCCACTCAAATGACCTGTGCCGTTGGCCGGATCTATGTCGAATGCCCATATTTTATTGGCAAGAGGTGAACCCATTACAGCAACCGTTCCACTGCCATTCATGCTGACAGAATGCCCGGCCCGTTGTGGACTTTCACTCGTGAAGATGCTTAGGTCATTCCCTCTCCGAACCCAGTTGTTGGAAATGTTTAGGTCGTACACCTGCATTTTATTTTGCCCCGGTGTGCCAATGGCGATGGTGTTTCCGTTGTCTGTTATGCTCACATCATAGCCCGATTCTACGTTGGCTGCCGTTCCGTTTATTTCAGGACCAAGCAATACCCAATTCCATGAATTGGAACCCGTATTGTACGTGTAACGGTAAACTCTCGCCTGGCCCTGTTTGCCCAGGTTGGTGAACCCGCCGTTGTTGCCAATGGCACCGACAATCATCGTTTTCCCATCTCCGGAAAGATCTACAGACCAGCCGAAAAGGTCGTCGGTGCCTTCGCCGATCAGTTCCTTATCAAGTTCAAAGGTTGCCTGAGCCGAAACAGCATTCACGCTCAAGAGAATCGCCAATATTGGAAGTGCTAAAACGAACTGTTTAAGTGCCACAGTTAGAATAATTTAATGCGAAACATAGGAAATATTTTGATCACAAAGGGAATATTGTCTTTAAGCACCTGTCTGTAGAATGGACCTTGCGTTCACCGGACAAGATCCAAATAGTAGGGATTTCTGGTCTTCGGCTTGAAGATAAGTACATGGAACAGGGGGAATTTCAATGCGATACAAGATTATGTTGAGTTGGTCTTCTCCCTTTCATTCAGCGCCAGGTTTTTTGGCTTCAGGATAATGATGGTCAATATTCCCCAGACGGTTATTAGAAAACCCATGTAATTCACAATCGTTTTGTCGGCAAAGTCTGCTGTGAAAGCAATGTCAATGGTTGAATGAAAAACCGCACAGATTAGAATGCTTGCCCTGGATGAGTTGTAAAGCCAGGTCAACAATATACTTCCGGTCAGAAGGCTGAACGTCCAGCCAAGAATTCCGGCAAAGTCCATTGCCGTGTAACCTGGTCGGTAAAAGAACAGTGGCCAGTGCCAAAAAGCCCAGAAAAAGGTCAAAAGAACACTTGATGTCAGGGCGTTATACCTTTCCTGAAATCGTGGCAAGGCAAAACCACGCCAACCAACTTCTTCGCCAAAGCCGAAGAATATGAGGTTGTACATGAAAAATGTCAAAATGTTGAATTGAGGGAACTCTCTGCAGGAAAGAAGTCCCGATAGATGGATGGGTGATTTCTCAATGAAGTGGTTTATAATGCTTGCTATCACGGCAAGCAGGAAAGGACTTAAAAAGGCTATAGCCAGATAGGAGAGTGGTCTTATCTGCAGGCACTTCGAAGTTAATTGTTTAACTCCCATGTCTTTATCATACATCCATGTCGTGATGAACGAAGCGATGAAAGGTCCAAGCCCACCAAGTGCGTGATGAAATGGCAAAGTCGGCAGGTTTTCCAACCCAATTATGTGTCCATACAAGGGGAGCCAGATGGTCCAGCTTACGAAATAGGAAAGGCTGAAAAATGTGATAAGTTGCCTCATTCTTTCAAATCGGTATCGCCATTATTAATTGATTTTAAAGGATCTGATTTTAGCGTTCGGACAGAAAATCAAAGCACAAAAGCTGCTGCTCTTGTTACGAATGTTCAATTGAAATACCGCCGTTGAGTTTTGCACTTCAGCCCGTCAGACTCACAACCCCCGTTGAAGGCCGTGCTTTATTTGGACAATTTTCATCACTTACTTTTCAATGTTTTCCGCTTTATCCACTGAACTGAAATGTCAAATGGGGTGGTGTCTTTGTCAAATGCGGTATTGTGGCCCAACGATGAAAATAACGAATACTCAAATGGTTTACCCTGACCTTTCATTTTGTTTAACTGCTCCATACATAAGGACACAGGAACTTGAATGTCTTTCTCCCCAAAAAGCCAGAGTCCGGGAATAGAAAGAGTGCTCAGAGACTTTTTGGGGTCAGTGGGAGCAAACGGATATTTATCCGGGTCATTTTTCGTGTGATCAATAGCATCTGCAACCGTATGAGTTTCCCAGAATTGATGATTTCCGTTGGTGTAAAACTGAAACCGCAGTTGTTCCAATGTTGTGATGGTAGGGCAACTAAACAGAACCATAAATTGAATCAGTAGGTTTTTGCTTGCCGCAATGGGAATAATCCAACCTGCCTGACTGAAGCCAATCAATCCAATTGGTGTATCCTTTGCTTTCAAGGATGTCCGCAATGTATGTACTGCTGCATTCGCATCCTGCGCCAGTAATTCAAGATTTGAAGGGTCGATGTTATTCGTTCCAACAGACGGTCCAACATACACACCGCCTGATTCTCCAACTCCACGTTTGTCATAGGTCAAAACAGCAATGCCTTCTTTTGCAAGACGTTGTGCGAACTCCATTTCTCTTTTTACCGGGTCTGAACCGTGAACAATGACAACTGCTGCATATGGTTTGTTTGGTGTTAATACAGAGCCGGCGAGAGTTACACCCTGGCTTTCGAACTTTACATCTACAACCGTAAAATCGACAGATTGAGAAAATGCCAATTCAGATAGTGTCATCAAAATGATCCAAAGGAATATGGCAGAGAATTTGGAATACTTCATGTTTGGCTAAGTTAGAATTATTCGTTTGGATGGACTGTACTGCAGGGTTGCAAGGAATAAGACACGCTCAACTATTTTTTGTTATGCATCATGCCTTAAACAAAGGAACAAATTTTCGCTAATGTTTTGTTGGACGAGGGCCTGGCATTTTCAAGGGAATGGATTGGCGAGCCGGGAAGTTTTGTGAGGTTAAGAGCAGCTGGTGGTGCGGACAACCAGGAATGAGTGAAGAGGATGCCTGGAGTTTTTAAAAACCCACTTGTATAAACCCGAATTTTGAATCTCACTTATCAATAGAGTTACCACAGCTCTCTATGGATTTAGTTGAATATTAAGGACTCCTTGCCTTCGGCTTGGAATGCCGGCCCGGTTCTGGAATAAGTGGTTATATCTTTCAGGATTTTGACAACAAATTACGGTCATTGTTTTGTAGAAGCCGAATTGAGATTTGTCCAAATACATATCTACCAGGTCATAGTCCATTGTTGGGCCTAGACTTCGGTCTACATCCGTGCGTTCGCGAAACGTAGTTTCGCTGGTTTTACAGCGTATTCGCGAATTTAAAATTCGCCATCGCCATGATGTATTCAAAGACTACACCAAAAGCCCTGCGGAACTCTACGCACAAGTGTCTAAACGGACGGTATCGTGTTGGATCGAATCGCTTCCTGACTGACGGTGCCCCTATTCCATTTCATTCATTCCGGTAATGTACGAGCCATTCATTTTCAGGTTCAGCCGATCGGGTTTCCCGGTTTGCCGTTGAGACGATTGAACCATACACCGATCCGGGCAATGCAAACGATGGTCGGAATAACAACTTGCCGACAGGGTAAGAGCTGGATGGAAATTATCCGCCTTCCGAAACAACAGCGTATCCATAAGTCCCTGGCCTTACTGGCAGTTTTTTGGGGAAAGAAGCGAGTGTATTTCTGCGTTTCTCATCCGGTTTTTCTAATTAATTTCGCAAAAAAATTGGAGACCCGTGCGTTATTTTTTATTCTTTTTCATATTCCCACTCGCTCTTTTTGGGCAGAAAACCAGAGTTGATTCGGTGTTTTCCATTTCCGACACCTCGATTCGAAACAAATTGATAACGGAAGGATTCGTTGGTTCAGGCCTGAGTCTTACGAATAACAACTGGCTCACGCTCTTTAAAGAGGGGCAAAACTCGGCGTCAGATTACAATATTTTGCTCCATCCAAAACTTTCGCCAAGAGTTTGGAATGGGACTTCTTTGACGAATGCAAGTTTGATGAATCTCATGCCACTTCCGAATGGAAAGTTTTTAACCGGAAGTGAAAGGACAGGTATTATTTTCCTCAGGGATAATTTTTCAAAAGATACCACAACAGCCGGAATACATTATTTGAAATTGGATTCTACTAATTCAAGCACCTATTTTGATGAAAGGCCAGATAGAGGATATTTGGCCCTTGTTGATACTGACACTTCGTTTATTGCTGTAGGTTACCACGATAGAATTGGAAACCAATATAATTGGCACCATTTTTTAATGCGATATGGTTTGGATGGAAAAGGAATTCCTGGTTTTAAAACTTTCAGGTCAAGACATATATTGGATTATGAACCAGACGCCTTAAGGAAAAAAATATACATCATTGTAAACGATACAGTTAGTGGCTCCAGCACGATTGCAAGGCGAATCGTTTGCATCAATTCAAATGGGACCATCAATGCTGGTTTTGTTTTCGACACCATTTCGATCAACGACAATGTAGCAAAATCGATCATTAAAATGAAGGTTTTGAAAGATGGCCGGCTTTTGTTGTTGTGCACGAAGAAGGTTTCTCCTCATGGTCAACTTATTGTGGTTAAACCCGATGGGAAAGTGGATCCGGCTTTTACCACAAGTAATTGGTTGTATAAAAGATGGAGATTGGAAAACTCCAATCCTCTCACATATTCACGAATTTTATACCTGCATGAATACCCATCCGGAACAATAGAATTGGGGATGGCCAGAAAAAAAGTGGACCCGAATCTAAGACGATTGCCCTGTACTCAGGATACGACCAAATTGTCTTATTGCATCAGGTTTTCTCAAACCGGGCAATTGTTGGAGGAAGTAGAAATGTATGGGATGACCAACATCACCCAAAGCATCCCAATGGGCGATACGGCAAGGTTGTTTATTCAATCTTCTTCCGTAGATGAAACGCCAGATCCATATTATGTAGAGGAAGAGCATAAAAGAGCAGCAAACTTTATTATCGTTCAACCAGGAAAGAAGCCAAGAAATTTTTTTCAGGATTGTGGAGTCGGGGCTTCATTTATTGCAATACCCAATCCTTATGGAGAAGGTGGCCTTGTTCTGGCAAAGGGGGTGGTGCATTTTGATTCCATCCATTCCGGCGTAATCAAAGTGGACAACCAGGGAAAACCAGTATCAGGTTTTAATTTCAAGGAAAATATCTGGCCTTTTACAGCAGCATTTTTAAAAGATAAAAGGATGTATATCCTGGGGCAAATCAGAAGACCAGCTTCCTTTTGGCCACCGGACAACAACCACCAGATGGTGTTGGTCCGCATTTTGGAAAATGGAAAAACAGACTCAAGTTTCAGACCTTATCTTTTTAAATTCCGGTATGCGAAGGGTGCAAAAATAGTTGTCCTTCCTGGTGGTGGGGTAGCTGTCAATATTCAGGTTTTTACCAACCTTAGGACTGCAGGCTATGAGCACGCCCTTCTGGATGTGGACGGAAACAACTTGCCTTTCCCTTTTAATAAAACGGGAGGATACAAAGACACACTGCTTGCGGGTTTAGGAGAGGAAGGTGAATTGCTTTATGAGGGTGGTGTTTCAGACAGGGAATACAACACAAATTATACCATCGAAAACCGGGCTTTATACCGTTATAAAATTGGAGAACCCGTCGAAAAGATCAACATAAGAAACGGCATGCCGTCTACAAATTTCTTTTTTTCCCAAGGGCACATGACGGCCAGGTTTATGAATTTAAGACCAATCGACGGAGGGTACCTTGTGAACAATACAGTTCAGGCAAAAACTACATACCTGTTACCAAATTTTGGGATTGACACCGCCCGGCCTGCAAAACAAGTAGCAATCTTTGGTCGCTCCATTTATTTTGATGATGCCAACCGTTCCTATTTTATCCGGAACGTTTCCTGGGGTCAAACCTCCGAAATAAAGAGATATTTTTCCAATGGGGTTTTGGATTCAAGTTTTTCAATGGTAACTCCATCCCTTTTTCCGTATGAAATGCTTCCTGCACATAATGGTTCTACCTGGACAAATGGGGTTGGCTCCAAAGAAATCCATTTGAAAAATGAAGGAGGCTCTGGAGACCTTTATTTCTTCTCTTTCCAAACCTATTCGACAAAATGGAATTTTGTCAATTCAGGGAAAACATATACAGTAGAAGGCAGCATCAAATCAGATACTACAGTAGATTGCCAGAAATCACGTTTTGAAAAACCGTGGAGCAATGGTTTCGTTTCAATATCGCCAACCGGAAAAATTGCCAAACCCAATCAGTTTGGAGACTTTGCACTTGTCGCAGACTCCGGGAATAATCAGGTTCATTTTGAACCACTCGGCAAACAATCACATTATATTAAACAAACCTGTCCCCCGGAAGATCAAGGATATTCATTCAATTTAAGCAACTCCAATTCAGCAGGATACGGTGCAAATTTTAAAATCAATGGCGACACCTGTCCTGAACCCAGGGTATGGGTCGTGTATAAAACAAGGGTGCGGGCATGTGAAAATGTAAAACTTGATGTTTTGGTAAAAAATGAAGGAAAATCAAAAACGTTTTTCCTCCCGCTTTCGGTCCGGTTGCCCAATGGTTCCAATCAGATTGGGGCCACAGTGCCCTTTCAATATGGTTTGGATTCAAGTTTAACATTCTCCCTTTCTCCACTTGCTCCAGGTGAAATAAAAAGAATAGAAATCCAATTCAGGGCCGTATGTCTTCCCATTTCCCAGGATATTTGTGTCCGGGCAACTGTAACCGACAGCAGCCTTTGCAGGCTCAATGAATGGGATGGAAGCCAGTTGTCGGTATCGCATTCCTGTTCTTCGAACGCCCAAACATTCAGGGTTACAAACAGTGGCTTGCACATGCAGGATTCGTCCATAGTAAAATTGTTCAGGGATTCGGTCCTGGTATTTTCTAAGAAAATAAAACTGAGCAGCATGTCTTCTGCAGATTATACGTTTGCCTTAGACACAGGCGCCGGATATAGATTTTCTGCCAGACAGGCATTGGGAAATCCATACAGTGAATTCGTAGTGAATGAGGTGAAAAATTGCGAATCCGGACAATCCTGGGCAAGTCCATATTTTTCTCCTGAAAACAATGGCGGCCTGAGTTCTACGGTTTGTACACCATTGAGATTTAGTTTTGACCCCAATGAAAAAGTGGTGATTCCATCCGGATCCGGGCCTGATAAATGCGTAGAATACGGAAGCCGGTTACATTATACAATTCACTTCGAAAACCTTGGAAATGACACAGCTTTCAAAGTAACGATTTTGGATACACTTCCTGCCAGTCTGGATTTGTCGACGCTGGAAATTGGGAATTCAAGCCATACTTTCAATTACAATATAAAAGGGACCGTTGAAAAACCCATTCTGGAATTTCTATTCAATCCCATAGTTCTACCGGCAAAGATCCAGGATTCGATTGCATCTAAAGGACAGGTTTATTTTTCTATTAAGCCAAAAATGAACCTTCCTTTGAAAACAAAAATTAAAAACCGGGCCGCCATATATTTTGATTTTAACCCTCCGGTGATCACAGATTACTCAAGCATTTGCCTTGATTCGGCAGAAAGAGACACCATTTCAGTGGTTGAATCGATCGTATCAACAAGCAAGTTAATTCCGGATGAACATCCAACAGTTTACCCGAATCCATCCTCTAAAGGCAAATTCCAGGTTCAATTGGAAAATGCAAACTCAGAAATAAGTTATTCTGTATTTTCGATTGATGGGCTTTGTATCCTGGCGAATCAGCATTCCACTTCATCTTCTTTTTTACTTGATTTGGGTAAGCAGCCGCCGGGAATGTATTTTCTTAAGATTCTGAGCCAGAACAATGTCCACCTGGTAAGGCTGATTTCCCATTAATTCATTTCAAAATTCTTTCCCCGGGTGTGGTGTGTCACGAAAGCAAAGAACGCAGGTCCCACTTGTTCGTAGTCTCGCTTCGCCAAACTGTACAACAGCTTTGTTGGGCGTAGACTTCGGTCTACGTCCTTGTGTGGGCGAACCATCGTTTCGCAGGTTGCACTTCGTATTCGTGAATTTAAAATTCGCCACCGCCATAACGTAGTCAAAGACTACGCCAAACAGAGATGTCAGGCCTTTGAACCACCTTGTTTTGCAGGGGAGGTAAACTATTTAGCATTTCTAAAATGGTTTTTTGCAAACCCTA
Organism: Catalimonadaceae bacterium; assembly: GCA_036759185.1. Taxonomy (GTDB): domain Bacteria; phylum Bacteroidota; class Bacteroidia; order Cytophagales; family Flexibacteraceae; genus CAMDMI01. The sequence goes on from DAIOVD010000062.1 coordinate 21,118, forward strand.
AACGGTTCCCATGGCCCTTTAAACAGTTGTTGTCAAAAAACAAGCAGTAGTTGTCAATTGCTAAAATCGGTTTTGCAACCTGAACATGGCAGTGATCCTTTGCTAAAAACCATGGGGCAGGCCCTTCAACTTTTCCTGCCACTTGCAAGGAGGATAGGAGAGGTGATAGTCCGTATATTCAGGAACCCTGACCGGTTTCCGGCGGAAAAAACGGCAGCCAGTCGGGTTGGGTTTTCAGGTAGGCGATTTCTGTCTGCGCAAGGAGGAGCGTAATTTCCAGGTTTTGTCGGGATTTGAGACTCTGGAATTCCCGCTTATCCAATACATCGAGCTGACTTAAAATGGCGTATGTCGCACCGGGTTCTGTTTCAATGGGTTGAACTGATTTCAGAAATGCCCGGGCCTTGGGGATATCCACTTCCGGCTCTTTCCAGAGAGCCAGCTTCTTCGTGTAGGTGTCCGCAATCCAAAGGAGATTATCCATACGTTTTTTGCGCTTTTTGACTTCGTCTTCCGGCAATTCCAGAACGGAGCTGGGATCGGGTGTCCAGTTTTCTGAAAACTGATACCATTTCACTGCCATCTCAGC
>DAIOVD010000063.1:0-2265 GCA_036759185.1 Catalimonadaceae bacterium
CTTCAAAACAGCCAGCAGGCCCTCCTTCCTCAGAACAAGATCCCAGTAGGGCGTTTGGTTGGTCGCTTCCAGCCAGAAACCAGTTTCGTATTCAAGTGCATCGATACACTTTGCCTGACCAGGACTGATGTTCTGAGTGTTTCCAGTACGCAAGGCCTTCGCTATTTTGATTAGGGACTCCGCCTGTTTCTGCTTCGTTTCCCATTTTTTCATTTCTAATTCCACATTACCCAACCGGGTTCGGACCGTCAATAATTTCATGTCCTTCCATGAGTCGGAGACAGGCGGGACATCTGCTTTTTTCTGGCGGTCAATTTTCTCAACAAAAGCGGAAATCGATGACATCATACTCCAGGCGTCCATAGGAAGTTTCCGCCGACCGGTTTCCACCTGCTTCAGTAAAGAAAGACTGATGCCTAAAATCCTTGCCAGATCTTTCTGGGAGATTCCCAATGCATCCCGAACAGTTTTCAAGGAATCCATTTTGTAACTATTTTTTCGAAACTTAATAGAAAGTTACAAACATCTGGTTACAAAAAACTTTCTGGATTTCTCTCGAAAAAACCAATGATTGAAATTCCCCCTACCCACACGTATACAACCGCATCAAATTCATCACCAATAAATCTTCCCCTATCGCTTCAGCCGTGGCTTTATCTTGAAGCGGCAGGAAATACACCCGGACGGCCTGCCTGCCGGGATGGAGGTACTGGATCCGGTGGAATTCTTCCCGGGAGAAAATGCGGAAGGAAAGGACGTATCCCAACACTTTTGGGGCATCGCCTTCTGTTCGGGCATATAGGAAAATACCGTGCTGCTGCTCAAAATCCCAACCGGTAGGAAATGGCGATTCCTCCGAATAAAACAACCGGAATGAATACCGGGAGCCTGAGTTTCCTTCGATCTGGATGATTTCGTTTGACATGGAGAATGGGTTTACGGTATGCTGTTCAGCGCCTGAAGGTAGCGATTTTCGTTCGGAAACTGACGGATCAGCCGGTTCAGGACTTTCCGGCATTCAGCAAATTTTCCCTGCTCCAGATAGCAGCGGGCCAGATTTTCCTGAGCCAGGGTAAAGTCGGGTTCCTGTCGCAAAGCACGGATCAGAAGGCCTTCCGCTTTTTTATAGTTATGCATCTGCAGAAACCGGAAACCCAGATTCGACAAACTCCGGGCATGTTCGGGTTGCAGCTTCAGAACCGGCGCATAGGCCATTTCCGGATCAATCGTTTCTTCGTCGGACTGTGCTTTCCTGTACAGAAAGGCCACCATATCGGGAGCCATACGACAGGCTTCTTCCAGCTGAGATCGGAAAGGCAATCCTTGTTTCTTTTTCAATTCACCTAGATAGAAAAGCGTCCAAGGACCAGCCGGAGTCGCTAAACGGACGGTATCGCTCCAGTTCCAGGCAGCTTCTCCGCTGATATAGGCGTATTTCAACCGCTGCTCTACTGTGAGATACTGAACATAACGGGCCACTTCCTTCAGAGAAGCCGTATCCGAATGTGCCTCGGCATACTGCAAGAGCGCATTGCCTTTATCACGATTGGTAAACTGTGCCCCGGCAAAATTCCGGAAACGGATGGACTGGCCTTTCTCTTTGGTCTTGAGCGGATTCTTCCGGATCCAGTGGTCGGTAGAACTCACGTGTGGAATGTCGTTGGTGCCCGATTTCTGAAGATGGCAGGAAATACAGTGTGTTGCCCCTTCAGCTCTAATCTCCATGTTTTTCAAACCCGAACAGGACTTTGTATGTGATTCGCCTTCATGACAACTCCGGCATTTGTCGTTGAAAAAAACCTCCGGATTTTCGGGCAGCGATTCATGGGGATTGTGGCAGGTCACGCAGGTCATCGTGCCTTTCGAAACCACAAAACAGGCACTGAGCTGCAAACGCTCAGCATGCGAAGCAAACCCAAAATCCTGCTCGCCTGTGGCCGGAATGAAGACTTCATAATAATCCGAAAAGAGCTTTCCCGGCTCAAAATCGCCCTTTTTCGCTTTTTCCTTTCGTACTTTCACGCCTTCGAGATGGCAATTGCGGCAAACGTCCATCTGTGCCTGAACGGGTAGTTTCCCCAATTTTAAAACAGACGGATCTTTGCCGGCACCTTTCCCGGATTTCATGGTTTCCATGTGGGTACCCAGATTGCCGTGGCAACTTTCACAGGAGAGCGCATTCCCGAAATTCCGGTAGCGGTTCACCGAATACGGCTTGGCATCAAAACCCGAATTGTGGCAGGCCATGCACTCCTCTCCTACTTC
>DAIOVD010000063.1:2365-21680 GCA_036759185.1 Catalimonadaceae bacterium
TAGAAAAAATCACGGACGGCATCGTGCACCGGTGAAACGGTCCAGTCTTCGATGATCTTGTTGGTTGAGGCCGGATAAAACGAACGACCTTTTCCTGTTTTCAGGTAGGAATCCACAATTTCCTTGTGGCAGGAAGCGCATTGATTGGGATTGAGGTAGTGAACCTCTTCCGTTTTGGCCACCGTTTTTTCTGCTGGTTTGGGATCCTGGCAGGAAGTAACCATCCACCAACCAAGGGCCAGAAGAAGCACCACTGTCATCAAATACCGGAACGTCATCAGGCCAAAAATGGAGAAAAAAACGTCTATTCCACAAAAAATACGGTTGAGCCGGGAAAGATACCGTCCTGGATTCAGTTCGGTCTTTGAATAAAATAAAACAGATTAATGGCCCCGGATGATGTCCACCGGATCTACCTTACTCGCTTTCAATGCCGGAAAGTATCCCGCCAATGCAGTGGTGACAAGTGCAAAGGCAAATCCGGCCAGATAAAACATGGGATCAAAGTTGATGCTGAGGTGATCGAGAGTCACAAGACCCGCCAGCTTTACCTCAATCTTTGAGGCAATGAAACTCGCCAGCCAGCCATGCGCCAGTCCCAGCAGGCCACCAGTGAATCCGATCACAACCGCCTCCACCATAAATATATTCCGGATGTCGCGGTTCTTGTAGCCGATTGATTTAAGGACGGCGATGTCGGTCATCTTCTCATAAATCATCATCATGAGAATATTGAAAATCCCGAATCCAGCCACGATGAGAATGGATGTAATCACCAGATAGGTCGCAATGTTCTGAATCTTAAAGACCGAAAACACGTTGGCATTGGCTTCCTTCCAACTTTGGGCTTTGAGTCCGAACAAACGGGTGAGGTCCTCGCTCATTTCATCGGCCTTGTCCACATTTTTCAGTTTCAGGTTGATGTCGGTGATGTAGAGTTTGTCCCGGTTCATCAGTTTCTGGGCAATCCTCAGATTCACCATCGCCCTGTTGTCGTCGATGGACGTGATGCCTGTGCTGGTTATGCTCACCACTTTCATGTCGATGGTTGACAAGGTGGTGCTCACCGTGATGATGTCATCAATCGTAGCGCCAAGTTTATCAGCGACTCCTTTTCCCAGAATGACACCATTGTTGATGATGTCGAGTCGTCGGATGTCGCCGGCGATCTGGTCTTTGTGAATATTAAAAAGAGCATCTTCTTTTTCAATCTCCACACCGGAAATGGTGACCGGAATCTGCTTCACACCTGCTTTCACAATGGCCTGAGTAGCCACATTGGGAGCTACACCCAGCACCCCGGGCATTTTCTGGATGATCTCCATGATGCCGGACGAATTCCGGATTTTCTTATCAATTTCCTTCTGCTTCTGATTTCGTACCACCACCATCTGGTTGTCTTCGTGGTAGATTTTACTCAGTATGGAAGGAGGATTCTTTTCCGGCTCATTGTATAAATGGACGTGAGGAGAATTGTTCACAATCTTATCCAGCATAAAAATCTGGAGACCGGTAATCAATCCTGCCTGAAATATAAAAACGGTGATGCCAAACATAACACCGAGCATAGCCACAGCGGTCTGTCTTTTTTTACTGATAAGATGCACCATGGCAATTCTCAGTACCGGACGGTTGGCTAATTGCGCAATCATTTCTTAAACACCTCGTCTTCGGTGGTGAGGCCACTGAGTACTTCTACAAACTCCACATTGCCCACACCGAGTTCCACTTTTACTTTCTCTTTGTGGCCCTTCCCTTTTCGTTTCAGAATGACGGAATCGTTGGTGAGGTAATACCGCGGAATCACCAAAGCGTTGGTTTTACGTTGGTTGATGATGTTCGCTTCCAAAGTGGCCCCGGCATACATACTGATACCGTCCGGCAAATTGATGGAGGCCATCACCTTAATGCTTTTGTTGGAACTGCTGATTTTCGGATACACTTCTTTTATTTCTCCTTTCAGAAACAGATTCGGGTAGGCCTCTGTCTGGAATATTACCTCCTGCTTCTTAGCCAGATAGTGAATATCAGCTTCGTCCACCATCAGTTCTACTTCATAGTTGTCAATCCTGCCTAGTTCCATCACGATTTGCTGGGGAGTAAAATACTCGCCCTGCCGGCCACTGATGTCGTACACTTTTCCTGAAACAGATGAGAAATAGGTGAAATCGTTGGAGTTGGACTGTTGCGCTTTGAACAGGTTCTGCGCATTTTTCACCTCTGTTTTCAATCGTTCGCGGGTAGCTTCCAGAGATGACTTTGCCTTCAGATAGTTCTGGCGAGATGCGGCGTACTGAGCTTTTGCCTGATCCAGGTTGGATTTGGTTGTTGCGTTGTTTTCAGCGAGTCCCTGTACCCGTGCATAATTGGTGGAATCGAGTTCGAGCTTTTCTTTTGCCAGGCCTACATCCTGTTTCACCGCTGTCATGTAAGCTGAATTTTCTGAAGCATTTAAGGTAGCCAGATCCAGATTGTTACGGGCAGTGGCCACGTTGAGGTTCGACACTTCCGATTTCATGGCAAACAATGGTTCTCCTACCTGAACGGTATCGCCTACTTTGACATAAATCTCCTTTATGTAACCCGGAATACTTACGTTGAGTCGGTAGTAATCGACCGGGAAAATCTTTCCTGACGCATACACCGCCTGTGTGATGTCTTTGTGCATCGGCATGGTTTTATCTTCTTTCTCACCACAGGAAAACAAAAAAGATGAAAAGGCCAGCAAAAAGCCGCTGAAGGCAATTTTTCTCATGAATTGGAACGATACGATCGGGCTGCAAAAGAGCATTTTTTTTCGCAGAGCCTTATTCCGATAAAGTAAATTTTTACTTTGCACCAGCTATGAAGTTCACCTATCCTGTCAACCTGCTTTTGTCTTGTGTTTTCTGTCTGACCATCAGTATGGAAAGCCTGGCTCAGGTTCCTGCACCCGGAAAAAAGCCCGTCAAAGGTTTGTATATTTTCAATGCCACCATCCACGATGGGAAAGGCAATGTCTTGGACAAAGGATTCATCCGGATTGAAAACGGTAAAATAAGCTCGATTGGAGAGCAGAAAGCTTCCGGAGCCAGGCCGGACCCATCCCGGTTTGATGTTCTGGATGCCGGAGGAAAGCACGTATATCCTGGATTTATTTCGCTCAATACGCCTCTTGGTTTGGCTGAAATCGATGCCGTCCGTGCGACGATAGATGAAAAAGAAACCGGAAAAGAAAATCCCAATGTACAGGCCATCACTGCCTACAACACCGATTCTGATTTAATACCGACCATCCGGCTCAATGGGGTGCTGATGGCTCAGATTACACCTGGAGGACGGGGCATATCGGGCTTGTCATCTGTGGTTCAGCTGGATGCATGGAACTGGGAAGATGCCCTACTGAAAAAAGCGGATGGAATGCACGTGATCTGGCCTTCCCGTTATTCGGTGCAGGGCTGGTGGGCAGAACCAGGGGCGATTGAACGCAACAAAGAGTACATGAAGGAAAGAGAAGAATTGGAACGAACTTTTTCAGAAGCCCGGATGTATCATTCCTCGACTATGAAGCAGGTGAATGTGAAACTGCAATCATTTGCAGGTCTGTATTCAGGTTCAACCAAACTATTTATGCATGCTGAATTTGCAGCGGATATCGTATCAGCACTCGAATTTGCCCGAAGACAAAATCTGACCAATGTCGTGCTGGTGACGGGTTCACAGGTTCTGGAAGTGCTGGATCTGGTGAAAGAACGCAACATTCCGGTGGTGCTCAGCCGCCTTCATGCCTTACCTAAAAAACCGGATGATCCGGTTCACCTTCCGGTGGAAGTTCCGGCGAAACTGGTAGCAGCCGGTATTCAGGTGGCACTTGATTATTCGGGTGATATGGAAATTATGGGGAGCCGGAACCTGGCATTTCTGGCGGGTTCGGCTACACGATATGGCCTGACCAACGAACAGGCGCTTCAATTGATTACCTTGAATCCAGCCGCGATTTTGGGTCTGGAAAAATCATGCGGCAGCCTCGAAGCCGGAAAAGACGCCACATTATTTATTTCAGAAGGCGATGCACTCGACATGAGCACCCAAAAGCTGACTTATGCCTGGATTCAGGGCAGGCCGGTGGCGCTCGAAAGCAAGCAAACAGCGTTGTACTCTAAATTCAGTAAGATGCTGGAAGATGGACGCTGATGGTTGAAAAAAAATCTTCCTTACCCATCCGGATTCTGAAAGCCGTTTTCAAGCCGGACTACATTTACTGCACCATCCTGGTTTTCCTTTTCATGGTGGGGATACGGCAACTGGTGGAAAAATTCTCTTTCCTCAACCCCATTGAAACAGCACTATCCGATTTTGAGATGACGGATATCGTCTTTTCGGCCGGTATCCGGGAGGCACCTTCACTCGATACCAACATTGTACTGGTTAATTTCGGGAACCTGTCCCGAAGAGGAATCGCCCGGGAAATCGAAATCATTGCTGCACAAAAACCAAAAGTTGTGGGAATTGACTGCAGTTTCCGGGTGTTGAAAAAAGAAGAAGATGACTCTTTGCTTGCCGAAGCAATGAGTAAAATTGACAATCTGGTATTGTACAGCAAACTGGACTATTCCGACCACAGCAAGTCAGATGAATTCGACACTCTCCTGTATTGCCACCCAAAATTTGCCCAGCATGGCAGTTCCGGATTTTGTAATCTGATTACTCCCGGTCAGGATGAATACCTTACCTGCCGCACATTTAAACCGGTGGATTCGGTTCGCGGCCACATTGAAAATGCGTTTGCAGTTGAGATAGCCGCTCATATAGACCGGGAGAAAACCGAAAAATTTCTATCACGGAAAAAGGATGTGGAAATCATCAATTTCAGAGGAAACAAGGATTATTTCTACAGCCTGGATGTAACAGATCTGCTTGGTCATGACGACGGCAGTGGTTTTATTCAGGAACCTGAACTCAACATCTCATTGAAGGATAAAATCGTGATTATGGGATTCATGGGGGAGAATTTCGGACCTTCATCTGACCTCACCCGGGAAGATAAATTCCATACACCGATCAACAAAAAATACGCCGGCAAGGCATATCCCGATATGTTTGGAGTGGTTGTTCACGCCAACATAGTGTCGATGGTTCTCAACGACGCCCCGATGAATACCATGAGTGAATGGGGCAGTCTTCTTCTGGCTGTTTTTCTCTGTTACCTCAATGTCATTTTCTTTTTTTACATCCACGATTACTACCCATCCTGGTACGATCTGGTTGTAAAAACCATGCAGGTTCTGGAGGTACTTCTGATTCTTGGAGCGGCTGTTATTATTTATGCCAATTACAATTACAGTATGGATGTGACCATTGCAGCGGTGGCCGTTGGTTTGTGCGGGGATATTCTGGAAGTGTACACTGGTGCGATGTATAACATTGTGGTGCGACTTCGTGACAGGATCAAACTAATCCTTTTTCAAAAGCAGCCGTTGGTGGTCACATCTAAGGAAAATCAGGATTCCTCACCAACAGACCATGGGTAATTCTCGCATTTTCAATCAGTCCTTACTTCCTTCGGATTTTCGTAAAAACCGCTGAAATTTAATCAGGTTAGGGGGTTGATTTACTACCGGGTTTAATGCCCGAAATGCATCCTTCCTTGAACGATTTTATTCAGAAGTTGGTAAACCTTGGAATCCATCCGGAAGATGGGTTTCATGAGAAACGGAAAATCCAGATTTCCAACTATCTGCTTATTTATCTGTTTTTCCTGAACATCCTAAATGCCTTAGCATATGGCGTTTACCACTATCAGGAAATCCTTTTCTGGGATGCCGTTTCATCCATCGTTTTCTGCATGGTCGGGTATTCACTGCATGCCATTGGCTACAGAGCTTTCACCCGACATATGATCATGGTCGCTGTTCTGATTTCTCTTGGTAACATCAGCTATCAGTTCGGCAATGTAATTGGTATTCATTTTTTTATGTTGTTTCTCACCATCATCAGCTTTTTGTTGTTTGATGATATGGTGCTGATCCTTCTGTACACACTGGCGATTTGTGTTCTGTATGTTCTGCATGATGCCTGGTTTCAGTACCATCCGCAGATTGTAGACGAGGGTCTTCGGTTTTCATACTACCCGAATTTCCTGGTGGCTTTCCTCATGTTCATTTTTGTGATCTACAATTTCCGGCATGAATCAGACCGGTACCAGGAAATCGTGGAGGCTCAAAACAAGGATCTTTCGGCTTTGTCCTTTAAAATGATGATTCAAAAGGACGAAGCCCTCATTGCCACCAACCAGCTGAAACAGAAATCCGCCATCCTTCAGCAACAGAACAAATCCATTTTTGAAAGTCTCCGTCTGGCCTCAATGCTTCAGCACGAAACTCTGCCATCTGAGGAAGAGATGTTTGGCGGTCTCAAATCCGGGATGCTGGTATACAAACCCAAGGATGTTGTTTCAGGAGATTTTTACTGGGCCAAACGAACCTATCAGGGTTTGATTCTGGTGATTGCCGATTGCATTGGCCATGGCGTTCCGGGCGGAATGATGGCTGTTTTTGCGTCGAATCTCATCTCACAGATTGTGGAAGAACAGGGTAAATCCTTTCCTTCAGACATTCTGGAAGAGCTAGACCGACGACTTCGCCGGCGGCTCAAACAGGACCAGAATTCCGAACTGGGTGATGGTATGGACATTGCTGTTTGCCTGATTACCGACACAACTCTGTCTTTTGCATCCGCAAGCCGCCCGATTGTCCGTATTTCGGCTGAGGGTAAAAGCCAGATCATTCCGGGTACACGGTTCCAGCTCGCTACCTGGGCTACAGAAGATGTTCAATATGAAACCATTGAAATGGAAATTGAACGGGGCGATCGCTTTTACCTGTTTACGGACGGTGCTTCTGACCAGCTTTCAGACTTAAACGGGAAACGGCTTGGCACAAAAAATCTGGTTAAGGAGATTGTTCAACTGCAATCCCTGCCATTATCCAAACAAAAATCCGAACTCGAATCCCTTTTCGAATCCTGGCAGGGATCCGAATCGCAGACCGACGACATTCTTCTGATCGGGTTTGAAGTCTGACCTTATAGCAGGGATTCTCCACAAAATCTGGTTCCTCCTGAATTGACAATTGGCATTTTGTTTCGCCAATCCATCCCTTATCATCATTTTTGCGGCCTCATTTCCTGAATTATGCCGAATCCTACATTCAAACGAACTCTCATAACAGCAGCCCTTCCATATGCGAATGGTCCGGTTCATATTGGCCATCTGGCAGGTGTGTACCTTCCGGCTGATATTTATGTCCGTTACAAGCGTCTGAAAAAAGAAGAGGTTCTTTTTGTTTGTGGGTCCGATGAACACGGTGTTCCGGTGACGATCCGGGCACGGAAAGAAGGCATCACCGTTCAGGAAGCTGTGGATAAATATGATGCTCTCATTAAGAAGAGTTTTGAAGGATTCGGAATTGGATTTGATATTTATTCCCGAACCTCGAATCAGACACATCATGAAACGGCTTCGGCTTTCTTTCAAAAACTGCATGGAGAAGGCAAATTTCTGGAACAAAGCAACGACCAGTATTACGATGAAGAAGCAAAGCAATTCCTGGCCGATCGCTACATTCAGGGCACCTGTCCGAATTGCGGATTTGAGAATGCCTATGGAGACCAGTGCGAGAATTGCGGCTCTACATTGAGTCCATCCGAACTAATCAATCCACGCTCTATGCTCAGTGGGGGCCGTCCGGTTCTCAAGGCAACCAAACATTGGTACCTTCCGCTGAATGAATATGAATCCTGGCTACGTGAATGGATTCTGGAAGGTCACAAAGAATGGAAATCCAATGTATATGGACAGTGCAAAAGCTGGATCGAACAGGGGCTTCAACCCCGTGCTGTAACCCGCGATCTGGATTGGGGTGTTCCGGTGCCGGTTGAAGGGGCAGAAGGCAAAGTCTTATATGTGTGGTTTGATGCACCCATTGGATATATTTCCGCTACAAAAGACTGGGCGAAACGGGAAAACAAAAGCTGGGAAACATGGTGGAAAGACAGCGATACACGACTTCTTCATTTCATAGGGAAGGACAACATTGTATTCCATTGCATCATATTCCCAACCATGCTCAAAGCACATGGGGATTATATTCTTCCGGATAATGTGCCGGCCAACGAGTTTTTGAATCTGGAGGGTCAAAAGATATCGACCTCCCGTAACTGGGCTGTCTGGCTGCACGAATTTCTTACTGATCTACCGGGAAGAGAAGATGCTCTTCGCTACACTCTGGCTTCCTGCGCACCGGAAACCAAAGACAATGATTTTACATGGAAAGAATTCCAGTCCCGGAACAACAACGAACTGGCCGACATCGTTGGGAATTTTGTAAACCGGGCACTTGTGCTCACCCATAAATACTATGAAGGAAAAGTTCCAGCGGCCGGTGAATTGGGTGACTCAGAAAAGGAACTGATCAGTATCCTTAAAATGGCACCGGGTCTGGTTTCTGAGAATCTTGAGAATTTCAGGTTCCGTCAGGGATTGATCGAAATGATGAATGTGGCAAGAGCTGGTAACCGGTATTTAGCCGAAACAGAGCCGTGGAAGCGAATCAAAACGGATCCTGAAAGTGTCAAAACGATTCTGAATCTTTCCATCCAGACCTGTGCTTTGCTGGCCAGACTCATGGAGCCATTCCTTCCGTTTTCTGCCACCCGTCTTTGCAATATGCTTCCAACCTATCAGACGGCCTGGCCCGATGGCTCAACAGCAAACTTCATTGAAGCAGGTGCCGTTTTGGGGACTCCGGAAATTCTCTTCACCAAGATTACCGATGAGGAAGTAGCGACCCAACTGGAACGACTGGAAAAGTCCCGCCTGGAAAATGCTCTGGCCAATTACACAGCTCATCCTCAGAAAGAAAACATTGCCTTTGAAGATTTTGGAAAGATGGACATTCGTGTGGCGACCATTACTTCTGCCATACCGGTTCCAAAAACGAAAAAGCTCCTGCAACTCACTCTGGATACGGGAATAGATTCAAGAACAGTTGTGAGCGGAATTGCAGAATACCACAAACCAGAAGACATTATCGGAAAACAGGTCCTGCTCCTGGCCAATCTGGCTCCAAGGGAAATCAAAGGAATTCAGTCGCAGGGCATGATCCTGATGGCACAGGATGCCGATGGAAAACTGGTTTTCGTTCAGCCTTCTGAAATGGTACGCTCAGGAAGCGGGGTTTCATAAACGAAAACCGGCTTCGAAACGACCTGTGAGTGCCGGGTGTTTCCTAATGGAAAACCAGTAAGAAGATAAACAGGTACACCCAAAGAGCATCCAGAAAATGCCAGTAGGTTGTGCAGAGCTCAATCCCCAGTATATTTTTGGAATGAACCTGAAACCGGAAAGTCTTGATGGTGATAATCAAAACAAAGACGATGGCAGAAATCAGGTGAAGAGCATGAAGGCCGGTGAGAACATAAAGAAACGATCCGGCCACATTGTTTCCGGAAAAATACACATTGATGTGGACCAGATATACCCAGGCGTACCATTGGGTGACCAGGAAACCGACACCCAGAAGAGTAGTCAACAGCATCCAACCTTTTACCTGTGCGAGGTTGTCCTTTTTTGCCTGGTTAAAAGCCAGTTGGTGTGTAACAGAACTCACGAGCAAAATAGCGGTTGTAAACCAGAAAATGGGAGGCAATTCGAAATCAACCCAGTTTCCTTCGGCCTTCCGCACGATGTAACCCGAAGTTAAAGAGGCAAAAATCATAACCACACTCAGAAGAAACAGCCACATGCTGAACTTCTTTGGATTCATACCAAGAGTTGGCTGTGCTTCACTGGATTCCTGTTCCCAGATGGGTACTTTGGTCGGTTTCATAGTTTGTCAAGAGCTAGTAAAAGTTGTACGATCGGAAGATAAAAAAACGAATAGAACATCACCCTTCGGGCCGAAGCGACAGAGAGTTGCCGCATATGAAAGATGGTGGTGAGAAGAAATCCCAATCCTGCAACAGCTGTAATTACGGTATACCAACCTCCGACCAATTGCAGGAAGGAAGGAAAGAGGGAGACCATCACCAGAGCGACGGTATAGATAAAAATGTAGTAAGCAGCGGTGGAGTCCTTATCCCGCCCGAAAGGAAGTAACCGGAACCCAGCTCTTTGGTAATCTTCATCGAGAACCCAGGCAATAGCCCAGAAATGAGGAAACTGCCAGAAAAACTGGATACCAAACAGAATAAAATAATCCGGGTAAAAGTGTCCGCTGGCTGCCACACAACCAACAAGAATCGGTAAGGCACCAGGAAAAGCTCCAATCAGAACAGAAAGAGGTGTTTTCGGCTTGAGAGGAGTGTAGATAAAAACATATAATGCAAACGATATAAATGAAAGCAACGATGCCGTCAGATTGAAAAACCAGGCAATCCCAAAAATTCCCAACCCTACTAAGACTATACTGAAAATCAGGGCATCCCGCTGAGAAATGGCCTGAGTGGGCATTGGTCGTAAACGAGTCCGGTTCATTCTGGCATCCAGTTCAGTTTCAATGATCTGATTACAGGCATTGGCAGCTCCTGTGATAAGAAATCCAAAAAGACCAAGAAGCATCAACGAACTGAAATACGACACCTCGTCAGTTGCATACGCAAAAGACAACAAGGTAGAGATAACGACCAGAAGGCTTAATCTAGGTTTGAGGAGTGTCCAGTAGGCAGACATTGCTGCGGTAGTTGTTGTTAGTTTTTGTTTTTCAAGCACTTCCATGAGAAGAAGGTTCAGAAAACCGATGGTTCAAAATTAACCAGAATTGAGAGCATACAATGGAAAAACCAAGAAGAAGGTGAAAAGGCTGGACCAGAGCCGGAAATCCAAAATAGACTAGAATTACTCCACTGAAAATCAGGAAAAAAGTCAGAACCAATGGTGTGACAACCTGATATAAATCGACAACCGGCAAACGTTTGCTGAAACGAATGATCTGCAAAACCATCATCACCAGCACCAAAATGGAAAGAGTCCGGTGCACATAAAAACTCCAGTTCAGTTGTGACACATACAGATCTCTCAGGTCGAAGTCATATTTCCTGAACAACACATCCACTTGAGACCGAACCTCGGTACCAAGAAAAAACTGGAGAAAAATAAGACCACTGGTTACCCACATGACCCACTCAACAGGTTTTCTGTTACTGAACGGCGACACTGGTTTTCGACGATCTGAAGCATAAAACAAAGCTGCCAATAAAGCGCAACCCAGAATCAAAGCGACAACCAGATGAATGCTGATAACCAAAGGCTTCAAATCCGTAGAAACGACTTTTGCACCGAGCCAGCCTTCAAACAACACAAGTATCAAAGCCAGGAGGCTGTAACGCTTGGCTGCCGAAGTTGGACCATAAAGTACGGCAAATACAAACTGAAGGAAAATTGAAATACCAATGACGACCCCAATGAGCCTGTTGATATATTCCGTCCAGGTTTTAACAGGATTGAATATGATCTGTCCGTTTACTGAGGACAATGGATCATTCCAATACTTATCAGGAACCTCAGAAATATGGGTAGGTGGAATCCACAAACCAAAACACTTTGGCCAGTCCGGGCAACCAAGCCCGGCGCCTGTACTCCTGACAACACCTCCGACAAAAACAAGAAACAACACTAAAAAGAAGGAGGTCCGAATGGACCTCCTGTATCTTCTTATTGCGTTATCAGAATCAGGCATGCGCCTTTTCAGTTGTTGAATCTTCTACCAGATCTTCTTCGCCTTCAAGGTTTGAAGAAGGGGTCTGAGCGTACGGTACTGTTTGCATGATGAAATCTTCATCTGCACCAGGTTTACTATAGTCGTACGGCCAGCGATACACATGTGGAATTTCACCTACCCAGTTACCATGACCAGGATTGATCGGTGTTGTCCATTCCAGAGTGTTGGCTCTCCATGGATTCATTGGAGCACGACGTCCACGGAAAATACTATAGAAGAAGTTGTATACGAAAATCAACTGAGCACCGAATGTGATGATGGCTGCCGTAGAAATGAAGGCATTCAGATCGCCAAATGTTTTGAATGCTTCATAACTGGTAAAGGAATAATACCGTCTTGGGAAACCAGCAATACCAGTGTAGTGCATTGGGAAGAACACACAATAGATACCGACAAACGATATCCAGAAGTGAACATAGCCAAGTTTCTCATTCATCATGCGACCAAACATTTTCGGGAACCAATGGTACACCCCAGCCACCATTCCAAAGAAGGAAGCAGAACCCATTACCAGGTGAAAGTGCGCCACAACGAAATATGTATCGTGCAGTTGAATATCAATGGCAGAGTTACCAAGAGCCACACCTGTCAAACCACCGGAGATGAAGAATGAAACAAGGCCGATGGAAAACAGCATACCTGGAGTAAATACAATATTTCCTCTCCAGAGAGTTGTAATGTAATTGAAAGCCTTAACTGCGGACGGAATCGCGATAATCAACGTAAGGAACATGAATATGGATCCCAGGAACGGATTCATACCTGTAACGAACATGTGGTGTGCCCACACAATGAACGAAAGCAATGTAATCGCCATGATGGAACCGATCATCGCTTTGTAACCAAAGATTGGTTTACGTGAATTAACCGCAATAATCTCGGAGGTGATACCCAATGCAGGAAGAAGTACGATGTACACTTCAGGGTGTCCCAGGAACCAGAAAAGGTGTTGGAACAGAATCGGACTACCTCCCATGTTTGGAAGCGCCTCACCGTTGATATAGATTTCAGACAGATAGAAACTTGTTCCCATGCTACGGTCAAAAATCAGCAGCAAAGCAGCAGACAAAAGAACAGGGAAGGAAAGAATCCCGATGATAGCTGTAAAGAAAAATGCCCAGATGGTCAATGGCAACCGGGTAAATGTCATACCCTTGGTCCGCATATTGATCACGGTAGATACGTAGTTGATACTACCCAGCAATGAAGATACAATGAATAGCGCCATCGCAGATAACCACATAGTCATTCCAAGACCGGAACCTGGTGAGGCCGTTTGAACCGCACTCAAAGGCGGATAAATGACCCAACCACCTGATGCAGGACCTGTTTCAATGAACATTGACCAAAGCATGATGACAGAACTGGCGAAAAAGAACCAGTATGACAACATGTTCAGGAAGCCGGATGCCATATCTCGTGCACCGATCTGCAATGGAATCAGGAAGTTTGAAAATGTACCACTCAAGCCGGCAGTCAAAACGAAGAACACCATGATGGTACCATGCATGGTGACCATTGCCAGGTAGAATTCCGGATTCAACTTTCCATCTTCAATCCATCCTCCAAGAATGGGCTTGAGGAAGGACATATCCATATCCGGAAAACCAAGCTGAAGGCGGAACAATGATGAAAGAGTCCCACCAATTAAAGCCCAGAAAATACCTGAAATCAGGAACTGCTTGGCAATGACCTTGTGGTCCTGCGAGAAAATGTATTTGGTAAGGAAGGTGCCCTCTTCATGATCCTCATGGTGATCATCGTGACCATGGCCATGAACCGCATGACCGTGATGTTGTAGTTCGATACTATCCATTCTTACTTAATTTTAATTCGATTTGGCAACAGACTGAGAAACTCTTTCCAGTGATGCAACAGTTGTTGACTTTTTATTGTCTTGGATGGACTCTTCGGCCAGTTTCTTCAAATTGTCCGGTACCATTTTCAGGTAATCAGGATTCTTGGCCAGAAAAGATTGCTGAGCTTTGAACCAGGTATCATACTCAGCCTGCTCGTGAACAATCAAAGGAATACGCATTCCAAAGTGACCGCGTCCACAAATCTCAGTACATGCAATTTCATAGGTGAAATCCGCATTACCGGTTTTGGCCTTCATATCCGCTGTTGTAATGGTAGGGGTAAACCAGAATTTGGTTGGCATTCCTGGGACCGCATCCATTTTCAACCGGAAGTGGGGTGCAAATACAGAATGAAGCACATCACGGGCACGAATTTTAAAAAGGATGGGTTTGTTCACTGGAATATGAACCTCCCCTGCCATGAAATCATCGAATGCATCCTTGTCTGAGAAATCGATCCCTACTGTATTGAGGTCATCAATTTTGCGGAAATTATGTTTTCCCAAAGAAAGATCGCTACCGGGATAACGAACCATCCAGTTGAACTGCTTTCCTACAATTTCAACAACCACCGCATTAGAAGGAGCTTCAGTGGTAATATCAGACCATACTTTCCAGCCGCTGAAAACCAGAAGAGAAAGCACGATGGCCGGAATAACTGTCCAGATAAATTCAAGTCGGTGATTCACCGGGTAGAAAAGTGCTTTCCGGTCTTCCTTGAACTGATATATGTACGGAAAGAAGAACAATAAAACATGGGTTGCAATGAACACGATGGTAATGATTCCCATTGTGATCCAGAACAACTCATCAGTTCTTACCCCATGAATGGAAGCGGAATCCGGCAAATAATACTTTCTTGAGGAAAGTGTAACCCAGATAAAACCGGCCAGACCCACCACAAAAAAGACAGGAAAGAGAAAGCCGTTAATCTGGTTGCTGAGACCTCCACGTTTCTCATTCGACTTTGTGAAAATGTCGATCAGAACCTGCGCCCGGACAAGAAGCCCGATTACAACAAACAGAAGTACAAGGGCCGCAATTATTAAATAAAACATACTATCTTTTTCTGTTAAATGTCGTGATGTAAAGACTCCTGAAGCATTGGGTGATTCTTGGCAAGAAGACCCAGTTTTGATATCTGTGTACTTACTACAAAAATGAATGCAGAAGCAAAGACTGTCAGTGTACCAAACTCAAGCAGACCGAAACCGCTGTTTTCTTTTGTCACCCCAGGCATAATCATAAGATAAAAATCCAGCCAATGTCCCATCAACAGACCAAGCGCTGCAATCTTCAGGAGAATGTACTGCCGCTTTGCATCCCTTGTCATCAAAAACAGGAATGGGAACAAAAAGTTTATGATAATATTAAAGAAAAACAGACCACGGTAGTGACCGTTATTTCCGTGCATTCTTTCCTTAAAGTAGATGATCTCCTCCGGAATGTTGGCATAATAAATCAACAGGAACTGAGCAAACCAAAGATACGTCCAGAAGACAGAGAACGCGAACATAAACTTACCAAGATCATGCAGGTGATTTTGATTTACCCATGAAAGCAAACCTTTGTCTTTCAGCAACAAAATGGTGAGAGTAACAGCAGATAAACCAGAAACCCACCAGCTGGCAAAATGATACCAACCAAAGAGTGTACTGTACCAGTGTGGATTGATAGACATTGTCCAGTCCCATGCACAAACCGAAGTTGAAACACCAAAGATAATCAGGAACACAGCTGACACATTGATGGAACGGTTGTAGTAGTTCAAACCACCTTCCAGATCTTCCTTTGCTGAATACTTCCGAAGTATGGTCCATATAAAATACCAAAGACCAAAGAAAATAACCATACGGGCGAGGAAAAACGGCGTGTTTAGAAATCCGCTTTTACCCTGGAGAATTTCATCATGCGCTACTACATCTGTATGCGTCCAGTGAAATATCTCATGTCCCCCAAACAAAAATGTCGCGATCATGGCTACAAATGTGAATGGCAGAAATGCTCCAAAAGCCTCAGGTATACGTTTGATAGAAACTGACCAACCTGCCCATGCGACATATTGAATGGCAATGAAAAATACACCGATCAGCGAAATGCCGGTGAAGAATAATGAATTGTGCCAGAGAACTGCCGATAACCGGGCTTTCCAGCCGGGAGCAGCGTGACCGCCACCGTGAGCGCCATGTGCTGATGCCACACCGTGTGCATCAGCACCGTGGCCTGAATCCATAATGATCCAGACAAGTCCTGCTGCAAACATGGCAAGACCAATAAACAACCACATCAATACGCGTTTCTTCGCCTCAGGCGTAAACTCGTACCGTTCATCCATGTTAAAATGAGTATGACTATGAGATCCCATTGTACTTATTGTGGTGTGTTTCCTAAAGATTTAACGTAATGAACAATTTTCCATCTCTCATCAGGATTGACTTGAGAGCCGTGAGGCCACATACGGCGAACTCCATATGTGATGACATGATAGATGTGACCGTCAGAAATCGTCTTAGACTTTGCAACAAGGTTGGCCACACCTTTGTACTGATCGGCCACTTTTCCGTCGCCAAGACCACCTTCTCCATGACAAGCCTGGCAATACCGTCCGTAAAGCACTTTTCCTTCTTCCACAACTCCCGGAGAAAGTGGAATTGGATTGGTTAATACTTTGGCAGCATAGTCCAAACTATCAGCCGGAATGTTGTACTGGTATATGTCTTTAGCAAGATCACCTTTCGTCATTCCGGAATAGTGTTTCCTGGCGATTGTACCAGCAGCAGGCCTGCGAAGGTTCTGCCCTCCCGGATTAACATTGATTGTATTGTAAAATTCAGAATTGGTGTCCGTCACCTGGCTGAAAGGCTCAAATGCAATTGCATGCGCCATCTGAGGGGCATATTCCAGACCTGGATCATTCGGGTCTGTGCTGCATCCAAACAAAAGCGAAGTTCCTGCGAGGACGAGAATTGAATAAATAAACTTCATTTTAATGCTTTTCAACAATGTCTTTAATATTAACCTCTGAAGCACCGGATTCTTTGATCATTTGAGTAAGCTGTTCCGTAGTGAACTGTGAATTTTTATCCAGATCAAACACCAGAATAAACTTGTCATCCGAGCTTCTTGGATCAAAAACAGTCTTTTGAGAACCTGGTCCAAGCCCAGATGCTAGAAGGAACGTACCCACCATCCCAAGAGCAGCAAACAATACAGTCAGCTCAAAGCTAACCGGAATGAATGCTGGAAAGGCCAGATTGGGTTTACCACCAATATTCATTGGCCAGTCGAACCCAAGCGTTGCAATCTGAAGAGTCAATGCACAGGTTGTTCCGGTAGCACCAAAAATAAAGGCTGCCTGAGGGAGACGGCTCCGTTTGATACCCAATGCCGGATCAATTCCATGGACAGGAAATGGTGTGAAAGCTTCCAGAATCTTAGCTCCCTTCTCACGGAGTGTTTTGATGGCGCCCAACAAAACATCATCATCGTCGAAAACACCTACTAAATAACTTTTAACTTCTGACATGATTTCGTATTAATGAGAAGAAACAGACTTATCGGATGAAACAGTAGACTGACCCTTGCCCTGACCGGTTTGTGTGTCTCCCGCTGATTTCAAAATCGCTTTTACCTCTGCCATGTTGATAACAGGAAGGAACTTGGAGAACAAAAGGAACAAGGTGAAGAATAGTCCGAATGAGTTGGCATAATCACCGATATCGAACCAGGTTGGAGAAAAATACGCCCAACTGGATGGAACATAATCACGGTGAAGAGAGGTTACGATAATCACGAAACGCTCAAACCACATTCCGATGTTTACAATGATCGAAAGAATAAAGGTGGCGAGAATACTTCTCCGTACAGAACGGAACCAGAACAATTGAGGCGACACTACGTTACATGTCATCATTGCCCAGTAAGACCACCAGTATGGACCAGTGGCACGATTGATAAAGGCATAACCTTCATATTCAACACCACTATACCAGGCAATAAAGAACTCAGTAATGTATGCAACACCTACGATGGAACCTGTTAAGGTAATTACCTTGTTCATCGATTCAACGTGAGCCAGTGTGATGTAGTCTTCCAGTTTAAACACTTTACGCGTAATGAGCATAAGCGTCAATACCATCGCAAAACCGGAGAAGATCGCACCTGCTACAAAGTATGGTGGGAAAATGGTGGTGTGCCATCCAGGTACAACAGAAGTCGCAAAGTCAAAACTTACAATGGTGTGTACAGAAAGTACAAGTGGGGTAGACAAACCTGCCAGAACCAATGATACCGCTTCAAAGCGTGACCAGTCTTTGGCAGCTCCATTCCACCCAAATGCCATAATTCCGTAAATCAGGCGAGATACTTTGTTGGTTGCCCGGTCACGAATGGTGGCAAGATCCGGAATAAGACCAATGTACCAGAAAACAACTGATACAGTGAGGTATGTTGAGATCGCAAACACGTCCCATACCAGAGGAGAGTAAAAATTAACCCACAGGGAGCCATAAGTATTTCCCAAAGGAAGGGCCCAGTGACCCAACCATGGACGACCCATGTGCAACAAAATGAAGGAGGCAGCACACAATACAGCGAAAATAGTCATCGCTTCTGCTGCACGGTTAATGGAAGTTCTCCATTTCTGACGGAACAGGAGAAGAATCGCAGAAATAAGCGTTCCGGCGTGACCAATACCTACCCACCAAACGAAGTTGGTGATATCCCAGGCCCAGCCTACTGTTTTATTCAATCCCCAGACTCCGATACCGACGATCCATGTATACATTACACAGAATACCCCGACACCCAGCAAGAGGAAAGAAATAGTAAACGCAATTATCCAACTTTTAGAAGGCTTACCTTCTACCTGACGGCAAATATCATTGGTGATATCTGCCCAGGTTTTCCCACCGTTGATGAGTGGTTCTCTTACAGAAGAAGTAACATTCATTTGATTGCTTCTTTACGCTTTGTTTCTGATTTTAGTTAAGTAGACCACTGATGGCCGTGTATTAATTTCTTCCAGCAAGGTGTACGCCCGGCCGTCTTTATGTTCGGAAAGCAACTTATAAAGCTTGCTTTCTTTGTTTGACAAATCACCAAATGTGATGGCCTCAGTTGGACAAGCCTGTGCACAAGCTGTGATGATTTCACCATCCACTGGACGACGTCCTTCTTTTTTGGCGTATAGTTTACCTTCCTGAATACGTTGAACGCACATAGAGCATTTCTCCATCACACCCCTGGCACGAACTGTCACATCCGGATTTAGAACCATCTTACCAAGGTTATTGTTGACGTTGTAGTCAAACTCCTTGTTTTCAGGGTAGCTGAACCAATTAAAACGACGAACTTTATATGGACAGTTGTTTGCGCAATAGCGGGTTCCGATGCAACGATTGTACGTCATCTGATTCAAACCTTCTGAACTGTGTGTTGTTGCGAGAACGGGACAAACTGTCTCACAAGGTGCATTGTTGCAATGCTGACACATCAATGGCTGGAAAACCACTTCCGGATCATCAGAAGCAACTTCCATTGCATCATACATATCCAGTATACCGACAGATTCTTTCTTTGCTTTCTCCTTCGACATATCGGAAGAGTAGTATCTGTCAATTCGTATCCAGTGCATTTCTCGGCGGTTCAGAACTTCCTGCTTTCCAACGACAGGAACATTGTTCTCAGACTGGCAGGCCA
>DAIOVD010000064.1:0-21520 GCA_036759185.1 Catalimonadaceae bacterium
CCAGTCTGGATCTGATGGAAGAAACCGGATTCCCGGAAAAAGTGGCCTTGCTATCAGAACTGCAGCGAATTTTCGCCAGGGAAGTTGACCGACGATTCCCCAAGGTGGAAGCCCGGAATCTGGGAACGATTTTCGCCCTTACCCTCAAATCCGACGAGGGGCTGGACTACACACATCCCCTCCGCCAACGGATTTACAGCTGGTTTCTGGAAAAAGACATCCTCCTCCGCCCGATTGGCAATGTGATGTACATGGTTCCACCCTATTGCATGGAGAGCCACGAACTGGAAAATGTGCATTCGGCCATCCTGGAGTTTCTGGAGGAGATTCATCGGTGATGAGGATTAGAAAGGAGAAGAATCCTGCCAAAAACAATGTATTTCAAACCGTTAGTCAGGTTGAAATAACACGAACAGTATTCTTAAAATCATTAGATTATTCAATTTTAGTTCCGTGGAAAACTTCTTTTTTAATTGGAGCATCTATTTTAAATCCTTTTCTCCAGGAAAATGAAATTTCAATGGATTTAAGGTTCCGCGAGAGTTTTGCTAAACCATTTTGCTGAAAAGTATTTATGGTAGAATCTTTAGTATAAGTTGTTGGATCATAATTTCTGAAAGCCCTTAAATCAATAAGAGCTGCTGTTGGCCTCTTGATCCAACGACTCATTAATAATCCACACATACTCACATCGCCGAAATTGGCAAATACTGTATATCCATAAGGGATGTTCTTCTGATAGAGGTATTTATATGAACCATTGCAATAGAAGGAAGAATCCTTAATGACTACCTCAACCTGTTTGGATGGATTACTTTCATAGTAACCCATATATTTTCCTTGAATTGGCATAGGGCTTACAGTGACAAACCGATCACGAATGGAGTCAAAAACCTGTTCAACCGGCCAAACATAAATACTGCGGGTCATTGAATCTACGCCCAAATCACCCGGAAAGCACGCCACATTCGGGTTTTTGCGAAAAACTTTGAGTTTCACCGGTATCCATTGCCCGGGAGGAAAACTGGTTCTAAAAAAGCTTTTCGTACGGATTGTCTCTGAACCAATAGTCCATTCAAAGCTATCGGCATCGAACTTCGCTGTAAAGCGGACTTGATTTTGGTCACTATATCCATAAACACTGTCGCACTCTATCCAGTAATCACCCAGGCTTTCTTCTACTTTAAAATCTGCCGATGTCCGGAATTGATCTTTGCAAGGATCAGGTTTTGGATTGTTGTCACATCCTTTGCATCCTGCCAGAATAAGCATAATGAACATTGATAATTTGTCAATCCATCTCATAGCCAAAATTGTCTGGTAAATTGGTTTTGGGTCTTTGCAATAACATAGTCCGAAAGTAGCTCAAAAATTAACTTGCACAAAAGGCTCAATAGTCCTCGGTTCCGGGAATGCCAGAAATTTGCTCCATAAAACCGAAAACACTGAATTCAGCACATTCCAGGAAAATAGATGGTTAAGTTTAAAAAAATAGATGCCTATGATTATTTTAAAAGATGCTTATGATTAAAAAAATAGTAAGCATCTATTTTTCTTTTTGTCGGCTACTATTTCTGGAGGTGCCTAAAACCAACACTTTGCCTATTGAGTTTACTCATTGATGCAACCTCTCAAAATAGATTTAACAATCACGAATCTCCCCGAAACAAAAGAGGGTTTGATGCCACCATCAAACCCTCTTTTGTTTTAAGAATTTCCGTTTTGATTACTGCGCTTCCGCGTAACTCACTTCCACAGGAAATCTCTTTCCAACAGCCAGAAGTCGGTCATACGCCTGGCGTGAAATCCGGATGATCAGCTTTTCATTGCTTCCGGTATCCGGTAGTTTGCCGATCACCTTCACAAAAACGGACTGTCCGTTAACTTCGTTTTTCACCTGAAGAATCGATCCGATCTGGGCCGTTTTATGCAGGCACAGGTGTTTTTTGCTGTTCACATCGCCTTCAATGGCTTCTGCAAAACCGGTTTCCACGACTCTTGTATAACCAAGTGTATTGTTCACTTCCCGGATCCCGTTCATCGGTTTTTCCTGTTCCTTAATTTCGGTTGCAACCGGCTGTGGCACGGACTGAGCCGCTGGTTTTTCTTTTTCAACGGGCGGCATTACCGGTGTCTGAGCCACTTTTGGTTCGACAGACGGTGTCTCTTTTTTCACCGGTTCCTGTTTAACAACTGGCTCCGGTCTTGGTTTTAATTCCGGTTTGGCCTGAACCACTTCCGGTTTCGGCTCTGCTTTGCCCGGAACTTTCAGTTCCTGTCCCAGATTCACCTGATTGGATTTCAGTCCGTTCAGCTTCTTCAGTTCTGCCACTGTCGTGCCTTCCTTTTTCGCGATGGCCGATAGTGTTTCGCCTTTTACCACTGTGTGAACGGCCTGTCCCAGACTGGTGGTTTCTTCCGGTTGCTCTTTTTCCGGACTGACAACTTTGGTTTCCGTCTTTAAAGAACCACTGCCGGAAGTTCCGGAAACAATGAGTTCCTGTCCGGCTTTGAGATCTTTGCTGGTGATCCCGTTCCATTCTTCCAGGTCTTTCACCTGAACATGGTATTTCTTCGCAATGCGGGATAAAGATTCTCCTGACTTAACCGTGTGCTTTTTTGCATCGCCATCTGCCTCACTGATTTTTGCAGGGGCCTGTTTTTCAGGAGCTTCTCCGGCAATAATGAGTGCTTCTCCGGCTTTCAATCCTTTGACAGCATTGGGATTCAGGCGATTTAGCTCAGCGATGGTGGTTTTATACTTGCGGGCAATTCCACTGAGGGTTTCGCCACTTTTCACCACATGGGTTTTCTCCTGTGCGAGCAGTGGATTCACGGAAAAACCAAAAGTGAGAAAACTAAAGAATGCTATTAAAATGAACCTGTGTGTAGGCATGAAGGTTCCTGGTTGTTTAGGATGAAGAAATCGTTTCCGACACTAACGCGAAATCAGAGCCGGAATTCGATGCAATAATACATCAGTGAAACTTCTTAATTCAACAGAAGAAGCCAACCTGAAGTAAAATTTTACCCGATACCCAATAACACTCTTCAAATCAAAATTTTAGGTATCAAACCGATCCACCTTTACAACTCCATCTACTTTGGTGAGTTTGCGGATCAATTGTTCAAGGTGAGCCGTGTCGTGCACAAACAACATGATCTTCCCTTCGAAAATATTCTCATCTGTATCAATTGAAATGGATCGCATGTTCACCCTTAAGTCATTGGAAATAACCCGGGTTACGTCCTGAACCAATCCCATCCTGTCCGTTCCTGTGATGCGTAAACCTGCCAGGAAGGCCAGCTCTTTCTGATTGGTCCACTTCGCTTTGATGATCCGGTAGCCATAGTTGCTCATCAGCTCTACCGCGTTCGGACAGGAGGTACGATGGATTTTAATCCCTTCATTCACGGTCACAAACCCAAACACATCATCACCCGGAATTGGGTTGCAACATTTGGCAAGGGTGTAATCGATCTTATCCATGTTTTCGCCAATCAGCAACTGATCGGATTCCACACCCCGGACTTTCTTGATTTCCTTCTCAAAGGATTTCGCATCATGGATAACCGTGGGCGAAAGTGTTTCCCGCTTCACCTTTTCCTCGCGGAATTTCTTGATTTGTCCCGGATCGATGCTGCCCCGGCCAACGAGATAGAAAAAGTCCAGATTGGTTTTGCAATCGAAGTAAGCCCGAAGTTCGGCCATCACTTCTTCCGACAAATCCAGCTTGAGCTGTTTCACCTTCCGCTCGACAATTTCCTTTCCGTCGATGGCCACCAATTTCTTCTGCTCTTTGAGGCTGTCTTTAATTTTGGCCACCGCCTTGCTGGTCACCACAATCTTCAGCCAGTCTTCACTTGGCTTCTGCTTGGAACTCGTCAGAATTTCGATCTGGTCTCCGTTGTGAAGCTTGTAACTGATCGGCACCAGTTTGTTGTTCACTTTGGCACCCAGACAGGAGGCGCCTACTTTCGTGTGAATGTCAAACGCGAAATCCAGAGCGGTGGATCCGGCCGGAAGAATCTTGAGATCGCCTTTCGGTGTAAACACATAGACTTCTTCTGAAAACAGGTTGTTTCGAAAATCGTTGACAAATTCAATGGCAGAACCGTCCTGATTTTCAATCATTTCCCTGACTTTCGTAATCCAGGATTCAATTCCGGTTTCCCGGCTTTGGTTGCTTACTTCCTTATGAGACTCTTTGTATTTCCAGTGAGCGGCAAATCCCTTTTCTGCGATTTCGTCCATTCTCTGTGTCCGGATCTGAACTTCGACCCACTGTCCGGTTTTGCTCATCACTGTAACATGGAGAGATTCGTAGCCGTTGCTTTTGGGCGTACTTACCCAGTCACGAAGTCTGTCCGGATTGGGTTTGTAGAAATCAGTGACGATGGAGTAGACTTTCCAGCATGCTGACTTTTCCTCTTCCAGGTCGGTATCGAGAATGATCCGAATGGCGAAGAGGTCGTAGATTTCTTCAAATGATACCTTCTGTTTTTTGATTTTGTTCCAGATGGAATGGATGCTCTTTGGTCTGCCCTTGATTGTGTAGTTGAATCCGGCGGTGTTCAGCGATTCATCAATCGGCTCGACAAATTCCTTGATGAACTTGTTTCGGGTTGCCTTGGTTTGCTGGATTTTGTTGGCAATGTCCCGGAATACTTCCGGCTCAGTATATTTGAGATAGAGGTCTTCGAGCTCCGTTTTAATACTGTACAGACCCAGGCGGTGTGCCAGCGGTGCATAGAGATATATGGTTTCGGAACTGATTTTTAGTTGGCTGTTCCGAGGCATACTCTCCAGCGTGCGCATGTTGTGGAGGCGGTCGGCAATCTTGATGAGAATCACGCGGACATCTTCCGAAAGCGTTAAAAGCATTTTCCGGAAATTCTCTGCCTGCTGACTGCTGCCATGCTGGAAAACACCGGAGATTTTGGTGAGTCCATCAATGATCTTGGCGACTTTAACACCGAATAACTTTTCAATGTCCTTCAGCTCCATGTCGGTATCCTCCACCACATCATGCAGCAGAGCGGCAATAACAGCCGTTGGTCCCAGACCGATCTCATCCACACAAATCTGGGCTACGGCTATCGGGTGAAAAATGTAAGGTTCACCTGACTTCCGCCGCATTTCTTTATGTGCTTCCAGAGCGGTATTGAACGCAAGCCTCACTTGTTGAGGATCGGAATCTTTTAGAAGTGGCCTGACCGACTTCATCAATTTCCGGTACCGGCTTACGATCTCCTTGTTTTCCGCCTGAACATCAATCTCTACCTCCATAAATTATTGACCAATAAGGTTTTATTCTTCAAATATTTTGCAACGATCAAAAGTAGCAATGTAAATGGTAAAATCCTGAAACCCGCTCATCTGTGTAATGAAACACTGAAAACAACAGAGATTTCTTGATTTGTCTCTGATTTCAGGTCTCCCGGGTTCAAGACCTCATTTTTCATTCTGAAATGAAACAAAAAACAGTTTGAGACAGTTCGGTTACTGATGAAAAATCCAGATTCCGTGCCTTCCATTTTGCATTCCTATGATTCGTTTGGATCACTGGAAGGGAATCTGTCCTTTTCTTGTAGTTTTGCGTTTCAAACTCGTTACCCCTTATGCCTAACCGGCTGATAAACAGTACATCGCCCTATCTTCTACAACATGCACACAATCCAGTGGACTGGTATCCATGGGGAGAAGAAGCACTTGAAAAAGCCAGAACTGAAAACAAGCTGATCCTGTTGTCAATTGGATATTCGGCTTGCCATTGGTGTCATGTGATGGAAAAGAACTGTTTTGAGAATGAGGTGATTGCCAGTATCATGAACCAGAATTTTATCTGTATCAAAGTCGATCGGGAAGAAAGACCGGATGTCGACAATGTTTATATGGATGCGGTTCATCTGATGGGAAGCAGGGGCGGCTGGCCACTGAATGTATTTCTTACACCCGACCAGTTACCATTCTACGGAGGCACGTATTATCCACCTGAGCAATGGGTTCAGATACTGGAAGAACTCGCCACTGTATACAAACGAAAACCGGAGGAACTGGAGAAAATAGGAAAAAACCTTCAATCCGGCCTGCAAACGAATGATCTGGAAAGGCACCTTCCCAAAAACCAAACCGATACAGACACAAAAGGATTCGAAACCATCCGGAATAATTTCCAAAAATTAAAAAAGGATTTTGATGAAATCTGGGGTGGATTCGGACAGGCACCGAAATTTCCGATGCCATCTGTTTATGACTTCCTTCTCTATTACCACCACCTCTTTGACGACAAAGATGCTCTGGGAATGGTGACTCTTTCACTGGAAAAGATGGCATATGGAGGTATCCACGACCAGCTCGCCGGTGGATTTTCCCGATATTCTGTGGATTCGGAATGGAAAGTTCCTCACTTCGAAAAAATGCTATATGACAATGCCCAGTTGCTGAGTTTGTACAGCCACACCTATTGCGCCACACTTGATATTCTGTATCGGGATGTCGCATTCAGTATCGCCAATTTTGTAAAAAACGAACTTACTTCACCCGAAGGAGCTTTTTATTCAGCATTGGATGCCGACAGCGAAGGCGAAGAAGGCAAGTTTTATACCTGGACAAAAGCTGAGATCCTGGAAATTCTGGGTGAAGAAGGGCAGGAATTCTGTACCTTGTTTCAGGTGAGTGAAGAAGGAAACTTCGAAAACGGAACCAATGTATTGTGGCGGACAACTTCCGAAGAGGATTTCTCGCTGTTGTACAGCAACCGGAGCCATCCGGAAATGCACAAATATGTGGTGGAATGCCGCCGGAAACTGCTGGAAGTGCGTAAAAACCGTGTGGCACCCGGCCTTGACGATAAAATTCTCACTTCATGGAATGCCTTGATGACCAAAGGTTTCATTGATGCATACCGGGCTTTTGACCAGCCTGAAATATTGAAACTTGCCTACGACAATGCCAATTTTATCCGGGAAAAACTGACCGGAGACGAAGGCAAACTCTGGCACACCTACAAGGATGGCAAAGCCCACACCGACGGATTTCTGGATGATTATGCGTTTACCATCGATGCCTATGTGGCATTGTATGAGGCTACCTTCCACGAAGAATGGTTGCTTGAAGCACGGAAGCTGGCAGACTATGCCATTGCGCATTTTTACGACCAAACGGACGGCTTGTTCTTTTACACAAGCAATTTGAGCCCTGCTCTGATTGCCCGTAAAAAGGAGATCATGGACAATGTGATTCCATCATCTAATTCCGCTATGGCCATGAGCCTGCACAGGTTGGGCTCTTTGTTTTACGATGAAGAATATCAGAAAATCGTAAAACGGATGCTGAAGGAAACAGAACCGCTCATTCAAAACGAAATCCGGTACATGAGCAACTGGCTTCAGGTCTGGTTTATGAATCGCTTTCCGATTGTAGAGCTGGCCATTGTAGGTAAGAACTCGCAGAAATTCCGGAAAGAACTGGACAAGATTTTTTACCCGAACAAGATCATTTGCGGGACTACGTCTGAAAGCAAACTGCCACTTCTGGAGAACCGGTTTACAGAACCGGATAAAACGCAGGTATTTGTCTGCCAGAACAATGTTTGCAGGCTACCAACAGACACCATACCCGCAGCATTGCGGCAGCTGAAACTGATCAAAGAGGAAGTTTTTCAGCTCATTTAATCCGTGAAACTGAGATGAAGGCTTCTTTGAAACGGTAAACAAACGAATGGAAAGTACCAAACCGATGTTCAAAGCCAAGACCGATCAAGTACTGTGTCTGACCCGCTTTTTGTTCATTGGTTATGGATTCTGCCTGTTGATTGTATTGCCGATTCAGGTTTTCGCCCAGCATCCGGACAATTATTTCGAGCCAAAAGACATGCAGAAAGACTTGTCCTGGCTTCAGAGAAAAGTATTGCAATACCACCCTGCCTGCATCGATTCAGTTCGGTACGACTCAGTCCGTCTGGCATTTGAAGAAGCACTTTACGAAGCAGAAAAACCACTTCAGGAGCTTCAGTTTCTCAGACTTCTTCGTAAAACACTGATCTCTCTCCGATGCGGCCACACAACGGCCATCCCTTCAGCCAGCTTTTACAACTATTATCAGAATGCCAAACCGAAACCCCTTTTCCCTCTGCAGATCCTGAAGAATCCGGCTGGCATGTTTGTCCGCTTTAACGGCTCCAATGATGCCACCATTTCTGTTGGAGACCGCCTTCTTACTATAAACCAGGAATCTACCGAGCATATTTCAGAATCGATTCTGGACTTTCTTCCTGGCGACGGGTATCATAAAACATTCCGGCAGTTTCATCTTTCACTTAACTTTCCGACGTATTACCTTTTTCTGAAAGGGCCCAGCTATTCCTACGAATCTGGCCTGGTGGATACCTCCGGAAGATTCAGCACCCATGTCTTCAGTCTGCGATCCCAGGGTAAAACAGTGTCGAAATCGTTTCGTCCCAAAAGCACAAAGCTTATTATGGCCGACCGGTACCGGGAACTAAGTGTACTTACTTCAAATCCCGAAATCGGCTGTCTGAGCATCTATGGTTTCGGCGGTTCTGATAAATGGTTCCGTTCAGCGTTTCGAGAAATTGAAAAAAGAAAAATCAAAATGCTTGTACTGGATTTGAGAGGGAATTCAGGGGGCAACCTTTTCAGTGCCAATCAACTTCTGACGTACCTTTTGCCAGACACTTTTTCAATGTGCTTCAAACGAAAAGATGGTAAAATTCATCTTAACCGGAGAAGCAATATGTCACTGGGAATGCGGTTATCTCTGTTTCAGTTTAAACATCTCCGATCGAAGGAAAAAGGCACAAGACCCACCTGTCAGTTACAGGATGACATTCTGGTCAACCGGTTCCGTTTTGAGCCGGTTGAAAAACATGGCTTCAAAGGCAAACTGGTTGTTTTAATGGATGGTGGAACCTTCAGTGCTGCCACATTGGTCGCGGCCCAGCTTCGCAAAAAACTGCATGTGAAATTACTCGGAGAAGAAAGTGGTGGTGGTGCCAGAGGCAGCAACGCGATGATTATGCCAA
Source organism: Catalimonadaceae bacterium (assembly GCA_036759185.1). Lineage (GTDB taxonomy): Bacteria > Bacteroidota > Bacteroidia > Cytophagales > Flexibacteraceae > CAMDMI01. Next base: position 9,048 of record DAIOVD010000064.1, read on the forward strand.
CGCTGAAACTTCCCAACACCCATATGCGGGTTACACTTCCCTTATTCTATCTGGATCATGAAATGGGAGATGTCCCGTTTCGTGGCCTGATCCCGGATTACAAATTGCTTCCGGATGTGTCGATGAAAGTGAAAGGTGTGGATTCAGAACTGGAGTTTCTGGCCAGAACCCTTCCTCACATGAAATAAAGATTAGAAGGAATTGAGGCGGATGTGCACGCCAGCCGACAATTGAAATTGTGAAAGGGAAAGATTTCCATCTGTCACTTTTCCCTGCGCTAGTGAATAAGCGGCTTCTGCATAAAGATGAACAACATCCCAAACCGGAGCATTGATTCCGACTGCTGGTCGAATATTAAAAAACCCAGCTTCGTATTCAGTTTTGGTGAACCGATACGTCTGTATCTGATTGAGATAAGACCAACCTAGTCCTGCACTTCCATAGATAAATGTCGTTTTCTCAGAGGATAAATAATGTCTGTACAACACCTCAAAAGCACCCTGATATATGTATGACGCATGTTTAGCATTTTTATCGGAATGAAACTCAGCGATAAAAGATGAATTGCTGATGAACATTCCAGTCCGAACACCAATCCCAATATTTCCGGTGAAAAAGTGGCGGAACCCTAAATCCACTGACACTCCATTTTGAAATGATTCAGGTTCATTCGTAGCCACATACGACTTCCCATCCATGGGATTTGTGAACGTAATTCCGGTTGTAATTTTTCCGGTCCTTCTTCCGTAACCAGCCCCGGCAAAAACAAACGTAGTGGCTTCATCCAACTGCTCTTCTTTCACTGCATCCGGTTTCAAATTGAAGGTTGACTCATTTACTTTCGTCCGGATTTCCTGTGCCTGGACTGCAGCCACTGAAAACAAGGTAAATACGATTAATAGTTGTAACTTTTTCATAAATAGGAGGAGGTACATCGAAACGAAATGCTGCGCAAATTAGCACCAATCCAAAACAGAAAAGGAAATGGAAGTAAGAATTTTGTGTAAAGAATTGTTTGTTAATCTCTTAAATCAAAAAAATGGGAATTCTTCATTTCTGACTTTCTTTGCACCTGAAAATCTGGATTTCATTTCAGGCTTCATCAAACTATATTGACTTTCAGTTGAATACACTTAAAACCGCAACAACGGTTCTTCTGTTTCTTGCCACTTTTGGAATTGGTTTTGCCCAGAATAGCATAAAAGATCTGGAAAACTGGAATCCGGGCTACCTTGTGACTGTTGAAGAAGACACTTTATACGGCCCCATTATTGTGAATTACCAGAACGATCTGGTGCAGATCAATGAAGAAAACACCGTCAAAACTTTTGGCGCAAATCAGGTGATCATGGTTTATATCAAAGACAATGACAGTGACAACGAGCGATACATCTATTCATTTCCTTTTCATCCCTATTCTGATTTCAAGCCGTCGAAATTGTTTGAAATGCTGTATTCAGGAAAATCCATCTGCCTGCTGGCCAGGGAGATGCTGGTAACAGAAACCGTTCCTATGTATGACAATTTCTCGTACCGAACGTACTACACCACAAGAACAAGGCTTTCAGCGGAATTCTTCTTTCTTTTTCCGGAGAAAAAGGTGAGGGCAGTGACGACATCAAAAAAAGAGGTACTGAACCTTCTCGGTGACAAGAAGGAAGAGATGAAAAAACTGATCAGTTCTCAGAAACTTTCTGTGACCCAGAAAGAAGACCTCATCCGGATCGTGACAGAATACAACAAACTAAAAAAATAATATGAAACCTGATAAACCCCTGATTCTCATCAGCAATGATGATGGAATATTTTCGAAAGGGATCGCGTCTCTTGTAGATTTTGTGCGTGATCTGGGAGAAATCGTGGTTGTGGCACCATCCGTTCCACAATCTGGCATGGGGCATGCCATCACCATTCATGAGCACATCCGTCTTGATAAATCAACTTTGATACCGGGTATAGAAGCATATGAATGTTCTGGAACACCGGTTGATTGTGTGAAACTGGCCAAACATTTCATTCTGAAAGACAGGAAACCCGATCTGGTATTGTCCGGCATAAATCATGGAAGCAACAGTTCGGTGAGTGTGATTTACTCTGGTACAATGTCGGCTGCCATTGAAGGAGCGATGGAAGGGATTCCCTCCATTGGATTCTCTTTGTGTGACTATGACCATAATGCCGACTTTGAGCCATGCCGGGAAATCGTCCGGAAAATTGTTAACCGTTCCGTGGAAGGACCCTTCCCAGATCACACGGCCCTGAATGTAAATTTCCCGGTCACGGGTAACGGAATCAAAGGAATCCGTATTTGCCGTCAGGCAAGGGCCAGATGGCAGGAAGAATTTGAAAACCGAAAGGACCCGAGAGGCCGCGACTATTTCTGGCTGAGTGGCAATTTTACCAATCTGGATAACGGCGATGATACCGATGAAGCTGCTTTGACCAATGGCTTCGTATCGGTTGTTCCCTGCCATTTTGATCTGACTTCGTATCAATCAATTCCGGCTGTTGAAAGAATGCTGCTATAATTTTTTTTCATGAAATTGTTAAATCTGATAAGTCTGTTAATATTGTAACCGAATTCTGAGCCTATGCGAAAACTAATACTCTTATCATTTGCATCTTTCCTATATTTTGAATCAGCTAAAGCACAAAGCCTTACTGTTTTAACGGAAGATACACTCCTGCAGGATCCCAATACAAATGTATTGCTGGAGGCCCATGCAGACATTCAGAACAACACCACAGGACCTATCAGAACGCTCGTTTCCAGAGAAGAAATCGTGATTGCGCCTGAGCATGTCAATTATTTTTGCTGGGGTGTAACCTGCTATGCTCCAACCACCATTGTTTCTCCGGATACCATTACTGTGAATCCGAATGAACTCAATGGCACATTCAAAGGATACATCGATCCAGGTGGGCTGGAAGGAAATTCTACCATCCGCTACTGCTTTATTAATGCATTGAATCCTGCCGATAAAGCCTGTTTTGTTGTAAAGTACAGGTTTGGTCCGACCTCAGTCGGAGCACCGAAAGAACCGGGACAAACAGTGAAGGTTCCTGCTTCGTATGATCCGGGATCCCAGACCATCAAAGTGAATGTGAACGGAGGTAAAATTGAAATTCTCAATATGCTAGGCCAGAAGGTGGAATTAAACTTCCGCTATGATGGAACCGGCATGGAAGCAGATGCTACTTCTCTGAAAACAGGTTACTATTTCCTTTTCGGATCAAACGAAAAGGGGCCCTGGAGTGCCCGTGTGATTGTGACCAAATAACAGTCAGAAATCAAAATCAGGCCTGAATGGCAAACACAAAAAAAGCGATTGTAAACCAATCGCTTTTTTTATTTGTCGGGGCGGCGGGATTTGAACCCACGACCCCTAGCACCCCATGCTAGTACGCTACCAGGCTGCGCTACGCCCCGAATCAAGGGCAAAATTATTAAAAGATATTTTCCGGTCAATCCCATTTCACAATTTCTGCCGGATGTGCCTGAATTCATAGGAAACCTCATATCCCAGCTTGCCAAGATAAAAAGGACGGAGCCCGAAAAGCTCTTTCATTGACTGTGAGGATTGAATAATCTGAGGTTTTTGCATCACCAGACTGACAGGATTCCGGCCTTGCATTTCATCACAAAACGTATACAATGACCCAAACCTCTCTCTCTCCAACAACTGAGCATTCCAAGCCTCCTGAGATTGGCTGCACTGATACACGTATTCAAGATACTTTTTCAAAAGAACAGGACCTTTACCCGCTGTGGCAGCCACAGGAAATTCTCCCGGATGAAAAGACGAGAACACCCTCACCGATTTCCGGGCACGGGTGATTGCCACATTGAGCCGGTTTTCACCACCTTCCTGACTTAGAGACCCAAACTGTGACACCACTTTACCCGATTCTGAAGTTGCATAGGCAATGGAAAACCAAATATGGTCCCGCTCATCGCCCTGCACATTTTCAATATTCTTTACGAAAAATGAATCAGGCAGGACCATCCCTGAAAAAGAAGCTTCCTGATCTGCCAGCTCTTCGATCAATACCTGCTGGCGGGCATTGAATGTAATGATACCCAGGCTTTCGGAAGGATTGGTCCTGAAAAAATCCACCACTTCCCTGGCGACTGCCTTTGCCTCCTGAATATTCTGTTGATTTTCCCACACCCCATCTATTTTTGTGAACATCAGCTGTGAAGGCCTTTGTCCAATGGTTTCCGGAAACGGTATCATTTCCAGCTTTCCCTGGTAAAAATGCTGGTTAGAGAATCCGATCAATTCCGGATAATGACTGCGATAATGCCCCCGAAGCATTTTTTGTGGAAGAAACTGCTTGGCCAGATCCAGAAAAGAATCGTGTTCCGAATAATAATCATCCACATCGGTTTCTTCTTCCCAACGGGTGGAAAACAATTGGTTTGGAGGAAGTTGCTTGTCGTCACCTATCACCACCAGTTGCTTGCCCCGGAAGGCTGAAGGAATTCCTTTTTCGGCAAAACACTGCGAAGCCTCATCAAAAACAACAATATCAAACCGCATATCCATCGGCCAGGTTGCCGATACCGACTCCGGTGTAGCCAGCCAGCAGGGAATCAGTTTCAGGATCTCTTCGCCAAACGATTCCCACAAAGTACGCATAGGCAAACGCATTCGTTTTTTGGTGACCTGGTGATAAAGTCCCCGGTAACTGACCCTGTTTTGAAGCCTGTTGCGGGTGAGGTCTTTGTTGCTGTGTTCTTCCAGACGGATCCTCACCAGTTCGGCGGAAACAGGCTGACGGTCTTCAATCAACTTTTGTAAAAGATGGATGTCTTTCTCAAATAATGCCTCAGAATATTGCAGCACCGGAAATTTCACCCGAAGCTCACGGAGCCGGAACTGAACCCAGTTTCCATGCAAAACCTGAACAATTTTTTCTGTTCTGGCCAATCCAGCTACTTCCGTTTCGAGCAACTGCAATGCCATAACAGACCACATTTCAGGTGCTTCCATCAACGTGTGATCGGCTGTTAAAATGATGGATTCGTTTTCCTTAAACCAGGCAGGCAATTTCTCCGGCTGATGAAGAACCAACGAAAAAACAACCGGATCAGGGAAAAGTTCCGTCAGAAAGCTCGTGGTGGACAACCACTCAGGTTTGGTTTGATGAAAGTATCGGGCGGTATCTTCCAGATCGGCAATGGACAATCCTGGACCGTCCGGAAATAGCTGGCCGGAAAGATTGTACCAGTTTCGCAACTGTTTAAGAAAAGGAATGGCCAGACGGAAATTCTGAAGAAGGTCCCCGATTGAATTCCTTTCCGGACCTGAAAACGGAACGGTTTGAAACACCAGCGATTTCTCCCCAATCTCAAATAAGCGCAAAACTCCCAAAATTCGGCCGCCCAGCGTTTCCGGAGGGTGACCTGCCGAGATGTGCAATTTCCGGATTTTCCGGTACTGTGCTGCATCTTTGTTCATGGCCGACTGAACGGCAAACAAAATGCCGGATTGCGCCGGACCTTCAAAACGAAAATGCCATTGCTGCAACAATTCCAAATCCGGTTTGGTGAACGGCATTCCGGTTGGCCAATTGTGAAGGGTTGAAAGCAGTTCCAGAATTTCAGCTGCTTCCTGATCCAGAATCTCAAGCGTACCGTCAGAAAAAAGCTGGCTGGAAGGAATGGGATTCAGCATTTCCTTGCAATCGTTCCATCCCTGTGGATATTCAAGTCGGATGAATTCAACGGCAGAATGAATTCGGGCAAGATTCTCCGTAATGGTTTCACCTGACCACTGAAACGATCGTTTCTCCAATCTGCTTTTCTGCTCTGAAAGGATAGAACTCACCTCTCTCAGTTTTGAAGGAATTGACTGAAACCAGTTTTCTCCCCGGGAAAGCCAATTCGACCTTCCTGCCAGCCATGTTTCAGGTGACCGACCCGCTTTGATTTCATCCCAGTGTCTCTCGAACCAAAAAAGAAAGGGCTCCCACTCCTCTTTCCGGAAAGCACCAAACCGGCAATCACTTGTGAGCAAGGAATCATCAGACGGCACCTCATCTGCCAGCAGATCCACCCAGGAAATCCCGGCGACAGTTTCATCGAACAATGCCGCTTTCCATTCCTCCAGATGGCGGATAATACGTTCTGTGTCTTGTCCGTTTTGAGCAAACCGGCGCTCGATAAGGACGGTATCGAGGCTTTTATTTCTTGATTCAGCGTCTTCCAGATCATCGATCTGTCGGGCAATTTGCTCATAGACGGGCGTCAGGTCACGTTTGTAATCAGCCCAAAGAGCAACATGCCGTTCCATCCCGATTTCGGTCAGCCTCCTGTGAACAACTTCGAGCGCCACCTTTTTCTGGCAAACCAGCAATACCGTCTTTCCACCAGCAGCGGCATCGGCCAGAAGATTGGAAATCAACTGCGACTTTCCTGTTCCGGGTGGGCCCTGAACAACCAGACTTTTCCCCGACCGGATAAACTGAAGGCATTCTTCCTGACTACCATCTGCTTTGAGAGGAATGAAAAAATTCTTCTCTTTCACCGTCGGGCCTCCGGGAATTTCTTCTTTGATGAAAATGTCCTGAATCGGAACATCCTGACTCTCCAGAAAATCGAAATCCGGAATCAGGAGTGAATCACTCAGAGTAAAAAGACCCAGAACAGCCTGAGGTTGCAGCTTAAGCACTCCTGGTTGGAAACCTGCCGGCACATCGGCTTTACGGATGGGATCGAATGCGTCCAACTGCTTTTCAAACAGGGCACTGTTGAAATTGACATCGATACCAGACGATTGAATGAGATTGTAAAGTGCTGTCAGAAAGGACGTGCCGTCAGAGGCATCGAGGTCCAGTTCTTTTTCAAACAAATCATGCTCCAACGGTTTACCCGAATAATGTGCATAGGCAAGAAGAAAAGCCGGATTGATGAATGCTTTCTTAATATCGGGTTTCAGTCTCCATAGATTCTGTTCCTGCAGGAGATCCACCGGAATAAACAGGAACGGAGTCCGTACCCAGGAGCCATCCTGCCATTGACCAAGAACAAACGGCCAGGCAATAAACAGGTCATCTACTCCCCTTTCCTGAAGTACCAGCTTCCGGACTTTTTTCAGGCGGTTGAGTTTCCGGCTGATTTTATTTTCGGTTCCGTTCCGGGGATCGTGGACGGCACAGAGTTTAATTTTCTTTGAGTCGGAGATCGCGGATTCTAAAATTACCCAAGCGGAAGAACCGTCGGTTTCCTCAAACAGTTTCAGATCGAGTTGCACATCCGCTTTCGCTTTGCCCATCCAGAGCATAGGATTGGCAGAGGAAAGGTTGGTGAGCTTTCTCTTAAAAATCCGGATGTCGTTTCCCATGGTAACCAAAGAAAAAAGGCATGAGAACCATCCCATGCCTTTGTGAAAACATTGCTATTCGATTAATATCGTGAAGATCCGGAATCGTTGTCGCGGTTTGTATCACGGTTTCCGCCAGAACTGTAGCTTCCTCCTCCGGTGTATCCGCCACCTGAATCAGGTCTTGTGTAACCACCGGAACGATTGTCTCCTCCTTCCTGAGGACGGTCACCATATGGGCGACGATCTCCGGATCCGGAATCCCGGTTGTATCCACCTCTGTCCTGGTTGTACCCTCCCCGATCCTGGTTGTATCCGCCTCTGTCCTGGTTATAACCGCCACGATCCTGGTTGTATCCTCCCCCACCGCCGCTGTTATACGGACGACTTTGGTAAGATCCCCGGTCACGTTGCTGATATCCATAGGATGATGCGCCAGGATTCCGAAGACGATCAAGTTCCCTGCGCATTTCGTTCAGGATTTTAAATTTCATCTTCAGTTTACGAACTGACGTATTGAGTCGGGAGAATCGGGAGCGGTTTTCGTCCGTCATTCGTTCTTCCGGGCTCATAAAATCAAATTCAGCCTGGGTGATTTTCACCGTCATATCTTCTTTCAGGATGATTTCATCCATGGCCTCAATTTTGGCTTCCAGCTGCTCCATCGGAGGCATTGTGCGGAAATGAGGGTATTTGGTATGAACCACACGAGCCAGATAACTGGATTCGAAAATGCGGTCTGAAATGGCATTGAACTGATTGAAGATTTCCGACTTGTATTTATCCGGAATCTGACCAGCCACTTTCCAGCGGGCCTGAATGTCTTTCGCCATTTCATTGGCCTGACGGAGATCGATTTTCAAAAGCCGTTCTGCCTCTTCGATCAGACCCATCCGACGTCTCAGGTTGTCATACAATGGCTCTTCATGCGGCGGCACAAAGCGTGGAATGAAAATCGGTTTTGGACCGAAATTACCACGGCCACCGCCTCCACCACCTCCTTGTCCTTTGCGGGCATATTTGGTGATGGTTTTCTTAATGCGTTTGAATTCGTCAAACAAAGGACCGTAAATGGCCTTCGGTATATTTCCAACTGCCTTCCACTCTTCTTCGAGCTTTTTCATTTTGTAGAAACTTTGCTCTACTTCCGGTGGATAGGTATTGAGTTTAGAGGCCGTCTCGAGCAAAATCTGAAGCTTCTGCTTACGGATTTCAATCTCAATGGTTCGTTCTTCGGTGTATTTGTCTTTGATAACCTGAAATTCATCCAGAATACTCTGAAACTTCCCTTCCAGATCATCCTCCAGATCTTTGGAAACCGATCCGATGGTCATCCAGCTGAAACGAACATCCTTCATTCCCTTAATGGCAAGTTTGACATCCGGATTCAGAAGTTCAACTTCGGCTTTGGCGAGAAGCTCTTTCTTCAGATCGTAGTTCTTTACACGGTTGGATTCAATGAGCCCATTGATCTGCACTTCTGCTGCCTCCAGTTTGGCAAGAAGATCTTCAAACCTTCCGATGGCATTGAATGTGTAGAGAGAATCTTTGAGGTGGAGAACCTGCATCAGGTAAGAACCTTTGTTTTCAGCCTTATCCATTGCCTCAAGCATGGTGTCCACTTTTTTCGTGATGAGGTCGAAACGGCGGATAAAATAATCGATGGCTTCTGTCTCTCCGGCCTTCACATCTCCAATCACCCGATCTGGTTTTCCCAGAGAACTTTTCAGATAAACTTTTCCTTCTTTTGTGTAGCCCAGAGACCTGAGCTCAGACTCATTTGTTAAGTTATTCATTTTGTGTGCGTAAAAGTTTTTAACTGAAGGCAATGACCACCATTTATCACTCGGTCATACTTTCAATTTGAGGATTCATTCCTGTCTGCAATTTTATTAATTAAATCTGAAAAAAATAAAATGGCGTGCGAAAAAAGGGGAATTTAACCTGCTGCTTGTCGTAGCATTGTACCCGAAAATGAAAACCAAACCGCTGGAAGTCGATTTCCTCATCCTTGGGCAAGGCCTGGCAGGTAGCTGTCTGGCCCTACTTTTGCATCTGGAAGGCCATTCTGTGCAGATTATGGCTCATTCTGACCAACCAAGAGCCTCTGAAAAAGCGGTTGGCCTTGTCAATCCGGTTACGGGAAGACGAATGGCACAGACCTGGAATTTCGATGAAATATTTCCCTACTCTTTCCACTTTTATCAACGCGTTTTCGGTGTATTGAACCGGGGCAGGGATGGATCCTATCTGGAAGAAAAGCCCATATTCAAAGCTCTTCACAGTGTGGAAGAAATGAATTTTCTCACCGGGAAGTCCAGCAATCTGGGTTACGATGATTTGCTCGACATCCGGTCAACGGACGGATACCCGGTTCCTGTTGTATTCGACAACACGGTCGCCTGGTGCAGAATCGCAAAAGGTGGAAGAATGAATCCCCTCCCCTTTCTGCAGGATGCCCGTTCTTATTTCGACCTCAATGAGATGTTTACGAATGATCTCTTCGAGAAAGAAACTCTCGTCAGATCAGCTGGTTTCTGGCATTATAAAGACATCAAAGCCCGCAATGTAATTTCCTGCCTCGGAATGGGATGTCCCTGGAAAGCCGAGGATATGTGGCCGGTAAAAGGTCAGGTCTATGAACTGGATGGATTGCCCGATTTCGGGGATGCCATTCTGAAAACTGAAAAGTTTCTGGTGCCAGGAGATAACGGAGCCATTCTGGCCGGCTCTACCTATGAAAGGGAATTCTCCCACAATGATCCGGATGAGGCAGGATTTAATGAAATCACCCAGGACATCAAACCCGAACTGCGTGCAAAAATGACAGTACGTTCATCCTGGACCGGAATTCGCCCCACCACCAAAGACCGCAGGCCCATTATCGAAAAACTGGAAGACGGTCTGTATGCTCTCAATGGACTGGGAGCCAAGGGCGTGACACTGGCACCCTGGAGCGCCAGTCAGTTGATAAAGAAAATGCTTAACGAACAGGGATGATGCCGTTGATCCACTCGGGATCATATGCGACGTCATACTTTTTGTAGAATGAAATGGCTGGCTGGTTCCAATCGAGTACCTGAAAACACAGAAAGTTTATTCCCGATTCCTTCGCGTATTCCAACTGTTTTTCGAGCAAACCCGAACCGATGGATTTTCCCCGATGCGATTCCGTCACATACAGATCTTCCATATACAGCATCTTTCCCCGCCAGGTGGAATAGCGCACAAAAGACAAACTAAAGCCCACCACTTCACCATCTATTTCTGCAATAAATGCCTGATAGAACGCTGTGGCGCTAAAGCCATCTTCTTCCAACTGCATTTCCGTGATCTTAACCTGATCCGGTGCCTTTTCAAACTCCGCCAGTTCCACGATCAGTTTCCGGATGGAGGAGACATCCCGCTTTTCCGCTTTTCTGAAGACTGTATACATCTAAATATCGCTCAAAAAAGAAAGGTACAATCCCTTATCGCCATGTCGGGTCAAACTGTATTCAGCCCGGAAGACAACATCATAAAAGGTCACAAAATTCAACCCAACGCCATAACCCAGCAAGGGCGTGTTGATCAGCCGCTTGTTTTCTTCCAGTACAAAGGCATTCCGCACATAGCCGGCATCAACAAAAGGTGAAATGTACACATCCACTGGTATGAACCGAAACTGCTTCACCGGAAACCAGTTGGCATGGTAATGTGTGGATACTACTTTGAAACGGACGGTATTGCGGGTGTGTACATTGAAATTTCCTTCCATCACATACCGCTCATAGCCACGGACAAAACGGTTGTCAAATCCAAGCACCCGTGTTCCCAGATAAGGCTGCTTTTCATTTGTACTCAACTCCACATCGATTTTGGAACCGAGGAATAGCCAGGGTGTAAACGTGGCATACTTGGCCAGAATACCACGGACGGTCCATATCCGAAAATTGTCGACCGGGAGAATTCCGTTTCGGGAAAAGAAAAGACTCAACCAGGTTCCTTTGGTGCCGAAGTTCCGGAAATTGCGGTGGTCAGAAACAAAACTGTAGCGAATCTCCCCGAATCGCTGATAATCCCGTCCCAGAAAATAAGCCGGGTTTTCCAGAAAGGTGCTGTCGGAAATCCGGTTGAAGTAGTAATTGACGTCCAGAAAATGGTAGTCGTATATATTGCGCCGGGCTGAAATCTGAAAACCTGCGTTCATCCGTTCCCTCCCGAAACTGGTCTCGTCCCGTCTGTACACAAGCCGGTTGCCAACCGACCGTACCGCCACATCTTTGTTATTGGCAAAACTGGCCTTGAGTTTGAGTCCGAATATCTGCTGCTTGTCGAGATAGGGAATCACATAACCAAAATCAAAGCGACGGGTAAATCCGCCCTGAACGCTCAGAATCAGATCTTCATTCCGGCCACGGACATTCTTCTGTATGAAACGGATGCCCACGTTCACCCGACGGATATCTGCCTTCCGGTCGTACAGCCATTCATTGAAATTCCGGTCTGCCAGTTCAAAAATCGGGGATGGAAATGTGTACCAGCGTTCACTTACATGAAAAATCACATCGCCTGAACAATTCCCTGCCGAGTCAAAACGGACGGAATCGAGTTCATAGCGGCAAAAATTAAACAGGTGGGTATTGAATACATTGGCCGCCGATTTCCGGAACAAAACCGAAGTATCGGCAATGAGGATTTTCTGGCCGGGCTTGAAGGCGATTTCCCTGGAAACAATGGTTGTTTTAGTCCGCCTGAGACCTTGAAACAGGATTTTGTTGGCAGTAAAAACAGGTTGAGCTGAAATTTCCAGTTGATGAAACAAACTGATAAACAGCAGGAAAACCAAACAGACACCGGGTCGGATTTCTTTGTATGAACAAAGCGGTTGTATCTTTAGCCCACACACCAAATACTGAATTTTATGCTGTTCGATTCCTTCCAAAGCTGGCTTGACGAAATCAAAGAAAGCGATCAATTGTTATATGCCCCTGTATTGGCGTATGAAATAGTTCAAAAAAACAAAAAAGAGGAAGACATCTGGGAAGGAGTTGCCCGTGCCTATCAGGTTATGAAAGAGGCAGTTCATACCGGACTGACAGAGAATATGCAGTCACGTTCCGGGATGGTGAACAATTCCGGAAAAAAGGTGGCCAGCAACAACCT
>DAIOVD010000065.1:0-21370 GCA_036759185.1 Catalimonadaceae bacterium
GCTTTACAAATTTATCGAAAGCAACTTCTTGTAAAGCACACTTGCTTTACATCTTTCTGCTTTACAAATTTATCGAAAGCAACTTCTTGTAAAGCACACTTGCTTTACATCTTCTTGCTTTACAAATTTATCGAAAGCAACCACTTGTAAAGCAGAGCTGCTTTCCATTATTTTTCATGCCATTTTTTGGAAAGCATTGAAATGAAAATTCTCATTCCTTTCCATCAGGAATCACCAAATCAGAAATCCCTGTGAAAACCGAAATCCCCGATCTCACCGAAGTCGACCTGTCCTGGATCCAGATGCAGACCGACAAGATCCGGTTCTTTGAGCCCAGCCCCCAACTGGAGCAATGGAAATGGCGGCAAAAGATGCTGAAAATGGAGAGAGAAGAAGCGATGCGGAATTCGTGATTTGTGATGAGGGATTCGTGCGGAACGTGGCGCAATGGCTCCAGTTTCTTGTGAATGAAGAGAGTGTGGCCTGATAACCATAAATCAGTCAGGCTGAATGTGGGGACCATGCCTCAGCAATACTTTACTGATCTCTAAAACAAAAAAAACCAGGCCTGACGAATCAGAACCTGGCTTTCTGGATTGAAATGGTCGTTTCTTTTTTTATAGTTTGGTCACCCGGATTTTTCCGAGGGAAATGCCGTCTTTTCGTGCTTCAAGCAAATAGATACCGGACGGAATCCCTGAAGTCTGAACCGTGATCTGTCCTGACTCGGTCCGGAATTCCGGAGTTGGGATCACTTTACCTTCCATGCTGGTGAGAACCAGTTCCACTCCTTCCACATCGGTTTCGGTCATTCCGGAGAACGATACCGTCATCTGATACATGGTCGGATTTGGCCAGGCCTGCATATCCGGTTGCGCTCCAGGATTTACCACCACTACATTCGAGTAGGCAACATCGCCTTCGGCAGTTCCAACAAACCGGATTTTGTAGTAGACTTTCCGGTTTTCGGTACGGTCTTCAAATTGGTAAGCAATCACATCGTTGGAGTTACCGGCCGCTTTGACAAAACCGATGGAAGCAAAGTCATTTCCGTTGGTTGACTTCAGGATTTCAAACCCTTTGCTGTCTCTTTCGGAATATGTTTTCCAGGTCAGCTGATTGGATTTTGCTCCTTTGGCCACCATCAGGTTGCCCATCCGGACAGGCAGTGGCTGCTCATCGGCACCGACTGCAAATTTGGAGAACGTCGTTACACGGGCGGTTGTAATGGTGAATGGCTCACTTGTCAGATCCGATTCATCGGTCACCAGTTTGGTCCACAGACTGTTGCCAACCCCAATGTTTTTACCCATGTACAATTTATTGGCAAGACGGGTTGCCGGGAAGCTTGGTCCTTCATCCGACAGATTCCACTGCAGTTTGATGGATACATCCGGTGCACCGCTACCAGCCGTTGGTGAAATCTCCCATGTTTTCTGTACAGAGTTGTCCAGGTTGATGATCGGATCACCATAGGTTCCGTTCTCATATATATCGCTGAACACCCGCACTTTGAAATTCCGGCTAAAGCCAATGTTATCGAGATAGGCAGGTGTGTAAGTCGATGCATTTCCAACCGGGAAGATGGTCATTCCACCTCCACTGGCCACTTCACGGATGAAGAACCCAGCACCGGTTGTGTCGTTCTGATCGATGGTCTGCACATACGATGTGGCATTCTGGTTGGACGTAACCGCACCGGTTAACAAGGTGAGGTTGTTCTTACCCAGGATTACGTTGCCCTGAGATAGATTCAGCACGGAGCAAATGTCCAGATCTCCGCCCAGTGTCACATCTCCGGCCGCTGATTTGGTCATGGCCAGAGTGCCGAGGGTATTTCCACCCGTTGCAAAACGAAGAGTACCGGTTGATCCACTGCCATTGAGCACAAGTGATGAACTGCAGGTACCGCTCAAGGTTCCGGTTCCACTGACCGTTCCATCCAGATCCAGACTGTTTGCTCCGATGGATACGGTTCCGTTTGTCAGGGCCAGATCATTGGAGACTGTGACATTTCCGGTGAGTGACTTAACCGTATTGGTTGACGATGAGAGGTTATAAAAGGTAAAGGCGGGAATGTTCTGGGTCGAAGATCCATTGAAAACCACTGTCGATGAACCCGCATCATGGGATGAAGCACCTGGTGAGAAGGTTCCGGAAATCTGAATGGTTCCGGAAAGTGTTTTCAGACCTGTTCCACTGGTAGACAGGTTGCCATAGTTGGCAGGAATCACTGTCTGCGGATTGGACGAAGAATACACCACTGTACTTCCGGAAGCCGGTGTAAAGGTGCCGGAGTTTGCGAACGAGCCAGCAATGGTAAAGTTATTGGTACCGTTGACCAGAAGTGAAGTTCCTGACTGCAATGCGATGTTGTTACAGAAGGATGATCCGTTGATTTGTGGCATGTTGGCAGAACCAGTTGGGACGATAACGTCTGTCGTAATTGTCGGAACACCACCGCACCAGTTGGCTGCTGCATTCCAGTTCGAACTGGCACCAAGCCACATTCCGTTTGGATTTACGGTTAACGTGCGACTCACAGGAGCTGTTGGTCCACCGCATCCCAAAGCTGAAACTGAAATCGTTGCAGTGCCGGAGAAGGCAGGATCAAACACGGCACTCACCGAAGTCCCGCTTCCGCTGATGCTGTTTCCTGTTCCGGTGACAGACCAGGAATATCCGGTTGCGTTGCTGGCAGAAGTCGTGAATCCGATGGTGGATCCCTGGCAGAATGTGCTGGTTCCGGACGGAGTCGTTGGTGAGGTCACATCCGGATTGAGGGTGATTGACGTATTGGTACTTACCAGAGGACATCCACCGGCTGCTGCAATTGTATAGGTTACTGTGTAGGTTCCGTTGGAACTGGCTGTCAGATTCACTGCACCACTGGTGTTGTTCAATGAAAGGCCGGTTGTCGATGAATAGTTTCCGCCCGATGTTCCGGTTCTGGTCACAGCATAACTTCCGCCAATAGATTTACAAAGAGGAGAACCTGTGTAGGAAATAGAGGCAGAAGGCATTGTGGTGACGGTTACCGTGATGGTGTTCGAAACCAGTGAATCGCAGTAGGTTCTGTACATTCTTCTGTAATAGGTGGTCTGCGACAGGGCAGTCGGAATCGTATATCCGGCAGCATTGGCACCCGCGATGTTGGTGAAAGTCACATTATCGGTGGATGACTGCCACTGAATTGGTGTTGGCACCACGGTGCAGCTACCGGCAGAACCTGCCAGGGTGCTCGTGAGGGCAGCCGGGGTTGTAGTTGAACATACAGCCTGGTTGCCTGCAATGATGCCTGGATTCGAAGCCGTGACCGAACTCAGGAGTGTAACACCCCAGTCAATCTCGCCGATTCCACCTGTGTTCCGGTACCGGATTTCCAGATTCGAATTCGCTCCCAGAGTGCCGGTCCATGCATTTGATACCAGGCTTGTGCTATATCCGCGGGTATACACCTGAACGCCGTTGAGCAAAATATAGATCTCGTCATCGTTGCGGTTGATGTTGATTCTGTAGACACCCAGCGGGAATCCGGTCCGTTGGTAACGAACGCTGTAAGACGTGGCAGAAACCTGACATCCCTGATAGGAAGGTGCCACTGAAGGCGCCTGAGATGAAGTAAAATCACCTGGGTTGCTGTAGCTAAGAGATGAACCCGTTGTATAGTATCCGGAATAATTGGTGCTGAAATCTGTGGAATTGTACACATACGCATTCCACAAACCATTGCCATACGTGTTCGGTGTTCCCTGTGCACCATTGTAAATCGTGACAGTCACAGTATTTGAAAACAACGTATCGCAGTACGTCATGTACGACCTTCTGAAATAAGTGGTCTGCGAAAGCGCAGTCGGAATCGTGTAAGTAGAAGCATTTGCTCCGGCTATATTACTAAACGTAACATTATCGGTTGACAACTGCCACTGATAACTGTTTGGAACGACAGTACAACTACCCTGCGTAGCACTTGCCACGTTTGTCAATCCGAAAGAAGGTACTGCGGTGTTACAGGCAACCTGGTTACCACCGATGGTTCCTGCAGAAGAGGCCACTTTGGTGATCATATTCATTGTCCAGATGATTTCTCCAGGACCACCTGTATTCCGGTAGCGAATTTCAAGATTGGAATTCGCTCCAAGAGTTCCTGTCCATACATTCGTAGCAGCAGAAGTGCTGTACCCTCGGGTGTACACCTGAACGCCATTGAGTAAAATATAGACCTCATCGTCATTGCGACTCATATCTATTTGATATACTCCCAACGGGAATCCCGTACGTTGATATCGTACACTGTTGGCTACCGCAGAAACCTGGCAGCCCTGATAGGTTGGTGCAAGTGACGGAGCCTGTGTTGAAGTAAAGTCAACAGAATAATCATAGCTCAATGACGATCCGGTAGTGTAATATCCCGAATAATTGGTGCTGAAATCTGTGGAATTGTACACATAGGCATTCCAGAGTCCGTTTCCATACGTATCCGGCGTTCCCTGTGCACCATTGAAAACGGTTACAGTAACTGTATTGGAGTAAACAGTTTCACACCAGGTGCGGTAAGCTCTTCTGAAATAGGTAGTCTGAGAAAGAGCGGTTGGAATCGTGTAAGTTGTTGAGTTTGCACCCGCAATTGCTGCGAATGTCAAATTATCTGTAGAAGATTCCCATTGGTAGGGACTCGACAAAAGTGAACAGGTTCCTGCCGTTGCTGCCACAGGACTGGTCAGTTGGAACGATGGAACAACTGTATTACAAGCTACCTGATTTCCGGCGATGGTTCCGGCAGTTGGCGGAGTATTGATTACAGATGAGATGACAAATTCGATCTGTCCGTTTCCTCCACCGTTGTTGTTAAAGCGTATTTCCAGCTGAGAGGTTGCGGTTAACGTTCCGGTCCACACGTTTGTACGAGGGCTCGGATTGTAACCCGCAGACGTGTAAATGGTCGTGCCATCCAGGATGATGTTCATTCCATCATCATTCATTGGAATATCGATCTGGTAGGTTCCTGGTGTAAAATTTGTCCTTTGATATCGGATGGAAAACCCGTTCTGATTCACCTGACAACCCTGATAGTTGGGTGCAGTTGAAGGTGCCGCTGTCACTCCAAAATCAGTGGTGGAGTTGTACGACAATGCAGAACCGGTTGTATAATAGCCTGAATAGCTGGTTGTGTAATCTGCTGCATTGTATACATAGGCATTCCATAACCCGTTTCCGAACGTATTTGGTGTGCCCTGAGCTCCATTGTAAACCGTTACTGTAACCGTATTGCTGTAAATGGTATCACAATATGACCGGAAAGCTCTGCGGAAATAAGTGGTTTGCGACAAAGCCGTTGGAATGGTATAAGTATTGGCATTCGCACCTGAAATGGCGGAGAACGTCACATTATCTGTCGAAGATTCCCATTGAACCGGCGTGGGTACTGCGCTGCAGTTTCCACGGACAGGGGCAACGGAACTTGTGAGACCGAAAGAAGGAACCATCGTGTTACAGGCAACCTGATTGCCTCCGATTGTCCCGGCTGTCGATGCTGTTTTTGTAACAGATGTGATGGTAAATGCCATGTAGCCTGGACCACCACCTGTATTTGAATACCGGAATTCCAGTTGTGACGCTGCACCTAAGGTTCCTGTCCAAACATTTGACCTTGGGGTGTTGTTGTTCGTTCCAAATGAATAAATGGTGGTTCCGTTCAACAAAACGGCCATATCATCATCATTATTGGTGATGTCGATCTGATAAACACCAGGCGTGAAATTAGTTCTCTGGAAACGTACAGAATAACCTGTCTGGTTTACCTGACAACCAAGGTAGGTTGCTGCAGTAGACGGGGGTTGATTTGTGAGATAATCTGCTGTTGTTGAATAACTCAAGGCAGAGGCAGTGGTAAAGTATCCTGAGTAGTTTGAACTAAAGTTGTTGGCATTGTATACATAAGCATTCCAGACGCCGTTTCCGTAAGTATTGGGTGTACCAGGAGCAGTGGAGTAAATAGTCACCGATCTGGAAACAACTGTCTGGCACCCACCTGCCCCTGTTACTGTATAATTGATGTTCGTGGTACCGCCTGACACTCCAGTTACCACTCCGGCACTGCTCACCGTTGCGATGGCAGTACTGGAACTGGTCCAGGCACCTCCACCGGTTGCATTTGCAAATGTGGTGCTTCCACTGACACAAGCCGTTTGAGGACCTGTGATGGCGGCCACAACCGGATACGAATTAACGGTAGCTGTAACAGCAGTGCGGGTAGTTGAAATACAACCGGTCGTCGCGTTTCTGGCTTCAGCATAGTAAATCGTTGTTGTGCTAATAGAAGGCGTGGTGTACCCTGTACTTCCTGTCACCAGGGCAGTGCCACCAGTTGAAGCTGCATACCAGTCAACCGTTACGCCCGAAGCTACTGTTGCGGAAATGCTCACTGATCCGGATCCACAAACCTGACCATTGACGGCCACTGGTGCTGTCGGGAATGTATTTACCGTCGCAACCACAGCTGTCCGGCTGGCAGAAACACAATTGGTTGTGGTATTTCTGGATTCGGCATAATAGGTGGTCGAAGCAGCGATCGATCCGGTTGTGTAGGTTAATGAAGAACTTGACAGCAAGGTTCCACCGGAAGCAGCCGAATACCAGTCAATGGCTTCTCCGGTTCCGGGAGTTGCCGAAATTGTCAGTGCACCTGTACCGCATCGGGCAGAGCCTGATCCAGCTGGAGCTAATGGCAGAGGATTCACTGTTGCAAGAACCGCAGCCCTTGTTGGGGCAAGACAACCCGCAAGAAGTGTCCTTGCCTGAGCATAGTAATTGGTGCTGGTTGAAATGGACGGAGTCGTGAATGTACTTGTTGCTGTTCCTCCTGTAAGAACACTGCCTCCAGTGGAAGCGGCATACCAGTCAATGGTTTGGCCTGTTCCAGGTGTCGCACCAATAGAAACCGTTCCGGTACCGCAACGACTTCCGGTTGAAACGGTAGAAGGTGCAGTCGGATATGCTTCCACTGTCAATGTAAAATCGGGAGCATCCGAAATGGCCTCAATGAAAAGTTGCTTAAATGAACCATTGCATGGATCTGTAAAAACTGAATTCTCTGCTGCAATCGTGCAGGAGTTCTGTCCGACACAGGCAGCCTGTACAACTGAAAGTGAAGTTGAAGCATGACAGGCACCGACAACAAAATTTCCACAGGAGCCAGATGGAGTTCCATAACTGGCAAAATTCACGGCTGTGATCAATCCACCTGTTGGTGCGGTTAATGTTATGGACGAGTGCTCGGCGGCTGTTCCGCATAAAGTGGATGAACCAATTGGAGACTGGCAACCAGTTGTTGTATTTCGAACAAAAAACGAAGCACTGTACGTTCCAACTGTTGCCGGGATTCCGGAAACGGTGATCGAACCAGACGGAATCGCAGTCCAGCTAACATCGGCGAGTCCGGCAGCATTTGCTGCACTGCTCCAGTCAATCCGGTACTCATTTGCCCCGTTTAAAAGAGAGCTGTAACTTAAAGACAAAGATCCTGTTCCGGTACAAACAGCTCCGGAGGATGACACATTCAAACTTGGAAACGGATTAATGGTGGCAACCACAGGCGTTCTTGTCTGTGACACGCAACCGGTTATCGTATTGGTTGTCTGAGCATAGAAGGTTGTAGTGGTTGTGAGATTTGCAGGTGAATAGGTATTGGACAGAATCAGTGAAGACCCTCCTGTTGATGCAGCATACCAGTTCACCACTTCGTTTGCAGCCGGAATCGCAGATAATCCTACGGTACCGGGACCACAACCAGATCCATTCACACCGGTTGGCGGATTGGTAATGTTCACGGTCGCCGTCACAGCTCTTCGTGTCGATGACACACAACCGGTTGTCGTGTTTCTGGCCTGAGCATAATAAACTGTGGTAGAAGAAATCGACGGGGTGGTGAATGATGCAGTTCCAGAACCTCCAGCTAGAACAGAACCGCCGGATGCCGCAGCATACCAGTCAATGGTTTCACCTACACCCGGAGTTGCAGAAATATTGACGGTTCCTGTGAAACAACGACTTCCGTTACCTGCGGTTGGAAGAGCTGGAATGGAATTAATCGTGATACCCGCTGTTGCTGTAACAACCGGACATCCGCCCGAAGCCGCAATGGTGTACGTAACTGTATATGTTCCGGCCGTTGAAGTAGATGGGGTGATTGTTCCGGTCGAACTTGAAATCGTTAACCCCGAAGGTGAAACTGAATACGTTCCTCCTGAAGTTCCTACCAATGCAACAGCCTGTGTACCGGCACTGGTACAATAAACACCACTTGATGGATATGAAATGGATGCGGTTGGCAAAGTTGTAATGGTTACCGGTGTGGTGGCAGTTCCGGCAGCACATCCACCGGACGCGGGATATGCATATCGCACTGTATAAGTGGCAGATGTAGAAGTGGAAGGAGTAATATCTCCTGTTGTCGTGTTAATGGACAATCCTGAAGTGGCCGAACTGTAAGTTCCACCGGTTACACCTGTTTGGGTTACGGGCTGTGCAGTAGACAACGATTTACAGAAAGGTGTTCCGGCATATGAAATCGTTGGAAGTGCAGTAATAACAGCTGTGTTGGTTGCAACAACAGATGGACATCCGGCAGAAGCAGCAATCGTGTACGATACTGTGTATGAACCTGCTGTGGAAGATGATGGTGTGATCGAACCGGTTGTGCTTGAAATAGTCAGGCCAGCGGTCGATGAATATGTACCTCCCAATGTTCCGGTCCTTGTCACTCCCTGAGCTGTGGCTACAGTCTTGCAGAAAGGTGTTCCGGCATATGAAATGGTCGCAGATGGAAGAGTTGTGATGGTGACAGATGTAGTAGTTGTTACAAGAGCACAACCACCAGCAGCGGCAATTGAATATGTAACAGTGTATGTATTGGCTGTGGATGCCGAAGGTGTAATATCTCCTGTAGTTGCACTGATCGACAAACCAGCAGTTGAGGAAAATGTTCCTCCGGTTGAACCTGTGATGGTGACCGGCTGACCTGTCGTAAGTGATTTACAGAAAGGTGTGCCTGCATATGAAATAGAGGCAGAAGGCAGACCAGTTATGGTAACCGTGGCTGTCACGGTTCCGGCTGCGCATCCGGCAGAAGCAGGATACGAATACGTAACAGTGTACGTACCCGCAGAAGAAGTGGATGGTGTAACAGCACCTGTGCTGGTATTTATGCTCAATCCGGCTGGTGAGGCAGAATAGGTTCCTCCGGCAACTCCTGTACGGGTTACAGACTGTGCTACCGCATTTGTCGTACAAAAAGGTCCGCCATAGGCTATAGTTGGAAGTGCGGTAATCGTGACAGTTGTCGTGCTTGAAATGTTGGCACAGGAAACCGAAGAAGTGAACGAATAGGTTACCGTGTAGGTTCCGGCAGTGGAAGTGGAAGGAGTAATGTCACCGGTACTGGAATTAATGCTAAGACCAGCAGGACTTGCAGTATACGTTCCTCCGGTAACTCCTGAAAGTGTAACCGCTTGCGGCGTTGAGATACTTTTACAGAAAGGAGAACCTGCATACGAAATGGTATTAACCAGTGTAGAAGCCAGAGTAAATACTCCTGGTGTATTCCAGGTGCCAACGGCAGAGCAGGTAAGTACGGTACCGGTCGTTGTATTTCCGGTTGGACTGCCATTGTTTCCCTGATTGATCCATTGTGTTCCATTCCATCTCGCTACTCTTTCTTCCAGAATATTCGTTACCGCACAGCTGCGTGGACTATCCCAGCTCAGGCGAACGCTCACATTGGAAGTTCCGTTTGTGCGCTCCAGGTTCCAGTATTCACAGGTTGAAATGCTCTGAATCGAACTTTCATACGAAGAAACACTGTACGAAGGATTTGGATTCACAGGAAAATATTCCGCTGTGAAATGATCCGTTGCGACAGATGGTGCTGTGATGGAAACCGGTGCATATGAACTTCCTTTTCCAACAGGAAAGGTAAATGCCTGACTTCCGATTTTCCGGACTATGCCGTTTACGAAGCTGGAATTGTTTCCACCGGAAGATGTCACATTGTTTCCAAGGGTCAGCAGAGTGGATGAATTATTGTTAAGTACACCGTTCGTAAACGTGATGGACTGACTTACCCCATTGAGTGTGCAAGGTGAAAGAAGTGTCACACTGTTGGCTGGTTTGTTCAACACAAGCGGACCATCGAATGAGGCATTGGCTCCGGTCAGATCGAAATTCTGAGCATTTCCACCATCGAAAATCAGGCGTCCGTTTCCTCCGTCGAAGGTTGAATTAACGGTTACGTTACCAGCTGCTTCTATGGTTGCATTGCATACACCGTCGTTGTAAATAAGAGAATTCAAAACATCAATCGTATCACCTGCGGCAGAAGTCATGGTTGCATTGATACCACAACCGGCAATTCCATTGATGGTCAGATTGTAGAGTGATGTTGAATTAATCACATTAAATGTGAAGGTTGGATTGGCACAGGAAATCAAAGAAGGATTGAATTCTACCGTTCCATTATTATGATTGAATGTTCCGCCAGTATGACCAAAAATGGTCACGTTCGAACCCCAGTTTCCACCGACATTCATTGTACCGGAAGGTGCAGTAAAGCTTCCTGCAGTGAGGGTGAATCCCTGAACCAGGAGATCCGTTGTGCCAACAGCAGGTGTGAGTGCGCCTGAAGCTTTATTTACAATAATCTGACAGGTACGGGGTGTTCCCGCAGCCTGAGAATACGTCTGAGCTCCGGTTCCGTTTGCTGTGATCGTACCGGTTCCGCCATCGGCTCCGGCGTTGATTACCAGGTTTCCGCGGAATGCAAAGTTTCCGGCAATGATTCCGTCCGTATGAGTAAAGTCTCCGGCACCCTGAACCACGTCACCAGCGGCTGTACTTACTGTAGCATTGATTCCGCAACCGGCAATTCCATTGACAGTGAAATTATAAAGCAAAGTAGAAGGAATTACATCAACCGTAAAGGTTGGATTCGCACAGGAAATCAGATTTGGATTGAATTCAACCGTTCCATTGTTGTGATTAAACGTTCCGCCTGAGTGTCCAAAGATGGTCACACTAGATCCCCATGGACCACCCACGTTCAGTGTGCCGGACGGTGCGGTAAAGGATCCTGCGGTCAGTTGAAAGCCTTGTGTAATTAGGTCGGTCGTACCTACTGCAGGAGTCAGAGTTCCGGCTGATTTATTCACAATGATCTGACAGGTACGAGGTGTTCCTGCTGCTTGTGAATAGGTCTGGGCGACCGTTCCATTTGCTGTGATTGTTCCGGTTCCGCCATCGGCTCCGGCATTGATACTCAGGTTACCCCGAAAAGCGAAGTTTCCGGCGATGATTCCATCAGTATGGGTAAAGTTGTTCGCTCCCTGAACCACGTCACCTGCAGCTGTGCTCACCGTTGCATTGATTCCGCAACCGGCAATTCCGTTGACAGTGAAATTGTAAAGCAAGGTAGCGGGTATCACATCAACAGTAAAAGTCGGATTCGCACAACTGATCAGATTTGGATTGAATTCAACTGTACCGTTGTTGTGATTAAATGTTCCGCCGGAATGTCCGAAGATTGTAACGCTGGATCCCCATGGACCACCCACGTTCAATGTGCCGGACGGTGCAGTAAAGGTTCCGGATGTCAGTTGAAAGCCTTGTGTGATCAGATCGGTAGTGCCACCAGCCGGAGTCAAAGCACCGGAAGTTTTATTCACAATGATCTGACAGGTACGAGGTGTTCCCGCAGATTGAGCATAGGTCTGTGCTCCGGTTCCGTTGGCTGTAATGGTTCCTGTTCCGCCATCGGCTCCGGAATTGATGATCAGATTTCCCTGGAAAGCAAAACTACCGGCAATGATTCCGTCAGTATGCGTGAAGTTATTCACTCCCTGAACAACATCACCTGATGCTGTACTCACCGTTGCATTGATTCCGCAACCCGCAACTCCATTTACAGTGAAATTGTAAAACAATGTTGTTGGAAGCACATCGACAGTAAACGTGGGATTTGCACAGTTAATCAGGTTCGGATTGAATTCAACTGTTCCATTATTATGAGTGAATGTTCCGCCGGAATGCCCAAAGATTGTAACGCTGGTTCCCCATGAACCACCTACATTCAGTGTTCCGGAAGGAGCTGTGAATGCCCCGGCCAAAAGTTGAAAGCCTTGTGTGATCAGATCTGTTGTACCACCTGCTGGCGTAAGAGCACCTGCAGATTTATCGACAATGATCTGGCATGTGCGGGGAGAACCTGCTGACTGAGCATACGTTTGTGCTCCGGTTCCATTTGCTGTAATGGTTCCGGTTCCGCCATCGGCTCCGGCATTGATGATCAGATTTCCCTGGAAAGCAAAACTACCGGCAATGATACCGTCAGTATGCGTAAAGTCATTTAATCCCTGAATTACATCACCGGAAGCTGTTGAAACTGTAGCGTTTATTCCACAACCGGCAATTCCATTAACTGTAAAATTATAGAACAGTGTGGCGGGCAGAACGTCCACCGTAAACGTTGGATTCGCACAGCTGATCAGGTTCGGATTGAATTCAACCGTACCATTGTTGTGGTTGAAAGTTCCGCCTGAATGCCCAAAGATTGTAACGCTGGATCCCCAGGGACCACCGACGTTCAAAGTGCCGGATGGTGCTGTAAAAGTTCCTGCAGTCAGTTGAAAACCTTGTGTGATCAAATCAGTTGTTCCTGGTGCCGGGGTGAAAGTTCCTGCTGATTTATTCACCACAATCTGGCAGGTCCGTGGAGAACCTGTTGCCTGGTAATAGGTTTGCGCCCCTGTGCCATTGGCTGTAAGGGTTCCGGTTCCGCCATCGGCGCCGGCATAAATCCAAAGGTTTCCCTGAAATGAAAAACTCCCGGCAATGATTCCGTCTGCATGAACAAAATCTCCGTTTCCCTGAACCACATCACCGGAAGCCGTTGAAACAGTGGCATTAATACCGCAACCGGCAATTCCATTTACTGTGAAATTATTGAAAACGGTAGATGGAATTACGTCAACAGTTAAAGTTGGATTGGCACAACTGATCAGACTGGGATTGAATTCAACTGTTCCGTTGTTGTGATTGAATGTTCCACCGGAATGACCGAAAATCGTGACACTGGAGCCCCATTGTCCACCCACATTCAATGTTCCGGTTGGAGCTGTAAATGTTCCGGCTGATAAAGTAAAGCTTTGAACAAAAAGATCGGTTGCTACTGAAGGAGTGAATGAACCTGCGGATTTGTTTACAACCAACTGACACGTTCTGCCCGTTGAGCTGGAATAAGTTTGTGCACCTGTTCCATCTACTGTGATGGTTCCATATCCGGCATCGGCACCTGTACCGACCGTTAGATTTCCTTTCAGACTGAAAGAACCCGAAACAACTCCATCGTTGTGATTCAACGTGTTGAGAACGTTTACCACATCTCCGGTGGCAGTGCCAAAATTTGCATTGATTCCGCAACCATTCACTCCATTAAATGTGAGGTTATAAAAATCCGTAGATGAAATCGTGTTCATCGAAAGCAGAGGATTGGCACAACCGGAAAGGGATGGATTGAGTGTCCAGGTTCCGTTGTTGTGATTGAATGTACCGGCACTGTGCGTAAAGAGTGTCTGATTCGAAGAAAAGTTTCCTGAAAGCGTCGAATTACCAGATGTAGAAGTAAATGTTCCGCCGGTAAGAGAGAAAAGACCTGCTGAATTGATTGAAAATGAAGCCGATCCTCCGGTGAACGTTCCTGAACTCTGACTGAAACCAGAGGCACGCATTGTCATCGGATTGGCATTCTGACTGATTGCTCCTGTATATCCTGAAATCTGAATTCCAGCAACATCTACAGTGGCATCAACCGAACAATTCCCGTTACGGGCATTGTCGAAAATAGCAAGATTTCCTGTCGATGGAACAGAAGCCCCGGTTGGACCACCGGAACTGACAGACCAGTTGGATGTTAAATTCCAGTTACTGGATGAACTTGAAACCCAGTATCGGTTACCAGCACAGGAAACACTCACAGGTCCTGAAGTTGCATAGGATGTTGTATAAAAAGATCCGCAGGAACCACCACTGGAACTGGATGAACTGATCACAGCATAATAGAATGAACCACATCCATCTGAATGAGAAAAAGTTGTGGTAGCGGCATTCAGAGTGGCAATCACCGTTGCTCCTCCAATGACGGAACCAACAGAATAGCTGGCTCCGGAAACTGGTAAATCAGCCGCCACTATGGCCGAAGTTTTGCGCAAAACGATGTAACCACCTGGTGCCGGACTTGCTGCTGTAAAAGAGCCGGAAACCGTAGACCCGGAAACAGAAGTACTAAAACCGGTTGGTCCAGCAGTGGGAGTAACACTCACTACCACATTGCTTTGACTTCCACTTCCACTTGGTGAAACACAAACGGCCAGATTTGGGCCGGCTGTGCTGGAAATGGTTCCGTTGTTTGAAATCGATGTGGCACAAACTCCTTTACACGAACCGGAAGAAGATGTGATGGTTCCGCTACCATTATTCGTGATGGTTCCGGATACATTCAGATTGCCTGTAAATGTTGCGGTTGCGTTGTTGGTAAAATTACCCGTGATGTTGGCTCCGGAAGAAAAAGTGGTGTTACCCCCATTATTCATGGTGAGCCCTCCTCCCAATGTGGCCAAACCTCCGATGCTTGTGGTTGCATTGATGGTCACCAGTCCGGTAACATTGGCTGCACCAGTTACTGTGATTGGGCCTCCATTGTTTACCTGAAGTGTACCTCCTATTGCCACCGATGAACCAAAGCTGGTTGTTGCGTTGGACTGCACATTTCCAGTGATCGTTGCAGCACCTGTTACAGAAAGAGGGCCGCCATTGTTAATCTGCAATGCACCGCCTATGGCAAGACTGGATGAAAAAGTCGTGGTCGCGTTGGTGTTGACATTTCCTCCGATGGTCGTGGCACCACTTACCGTTAAAGGTCCGCCGTTGTTTGTACTCAAGGCGCCTGTTACGCTAAGAGATCCGGCGACCGTCACAGTTGCATTTGATTGAAATGCCCCACCTACCGACAATGAACTTCCAAACGTCAGAGGACCTCCATTGTTGGAAGCAAGATTTCCACCGATTGTAGTTGCACCTGAAAAAGTGATGGGTGCATTGGATTGAACACTACCTGAAATGCTGGCTGTTCCTCCGATGCTGGCACTGGCCCCGTTGTTGGTTGCGAAATTTCCGGTTACTGAAAATGAACCGGCACCGGAAAAGGAAGCCCCATTCTGAATCGTAAAACTGACTGGCAAACTGAATGCTGCTCCTGAGTTATTCACAAAACTTCCCCCGTTGAAGTTGTATGATGAAGCGCTGAACGTCCCACCGCTCATATTGTTGATGGTTCCATTCGACTGGGAAACACTCCCGGAAATGGTCCCGTAGTTGTTCACAACAAACTGATTGGAGTTTACATTCAGACTGTTCTGAATGGTTCCATAATTGTTTAAGTTGAACTGGCTATTGGGATTTGACACATTTACTCCGGATGCAACTATCACACCTGGCCCATAGCAAATCGTTGCATTTGGCCTGTTCGACACATTGATTGTACCCGAAGTGATCGTTGCACTTCCTGAGAGAGCTCCGTCTTTTACAATGCAGAGTGTCTCATTTGAGCTGGAAAACGTGTAACTGATTGTCTGGCTGCTGCTCGACAACGTGATGGTGTTCGTGCAGCCGGTTGTGCATTGCGCCTGTGCGCCTCCTTGGATGCCCAATATGAGGCATGCAAAGACCAGTAAAACTAATCTCATAATTCTAAACAGGGGTAAAATCTAAACAGGGTGCTCCCGGATTCGTTTATGAGGGTTTGAGCCTCTCATGAACACAGCAGCGAATGGGACAAAAGTACAGGAGGTCATACCAAGCTGTGACTCATGTCATAGGTCTTTGTGACAAGTGTAAGATTTGCGGGCCTAATAGTCCGGATTTCGCGGGATCAAATTCTCAATCCTTTGCTTTTCAGGATATTTCCATAAAAGGGTTATAAAACTCTAATCCGCCTTACTTTTCAAAACCAGAAGAAAACTGGCTGGGTTTCCCTGAAAATCTTCTAATCTTCTAGCTGAACAAAAGAGTAAAAAGTCATCTCTGGTACATTCGTTTCTGAAACTCCTTGCACAGACAACAACCGTCACACTTCATCAAAAACAGCCGGAATAGTGTGTTTTGACAGAATCAGAACAAGACCATCGTGCTTAGAATGGTATGTGCACAATGTCATTCACCTCAATCCAATATCCATCCGGATCCTGAAAATAGACCTGCTGAACACCATCCGGACGGAGTCGAATTGTCCGCTGGTTTCCCTTAAAATCGGACCAGGTAATACCTTCCTGATCAAGTCGGCTTGTAAAATCCTCGAGCGTAATTGTTGAAAAACTGATGTGATTCCGCTCCGGAACAAACGCGACTCCCTTCGGATTTTCAATCAGATGAAGCTGAAGATTTGCTCCCAGTTCGAACCAGGCCTTGCCATTGGGAAAGGGATTCGGGATGGGTTTCAGATCAAACAATTCCCTGTAAAAACGGATTGATTTTTCCAGATCGGAAACATAAAAAGCGATGTGGTCGAATTGAAACATGATGAAATTCTACTGACAGATGTTCTGGCAAATTAGGCAAAATCCTTTTTCATTTGGCAGTCGGACAAACCTCCGGATCCTCAATTCAGTATGACGTTCACCAAAGATTCCAACCTACATCCGAAAAGGAAAATTTCCGGAAAAAGACCAGTTTCAGACGGTATCGATATCTTTATTGCACAACGAAAAAACTGGAAAACAAACTGTATTCCGTTTCTGCTCATATCGTTTTTTCTATTCTCCACCCCTGTTTTCTCCGAAACCAGAAACGATACCGTCCTGGTTCAGCAGCTGGTTGATTCGGCAATGAAAATCAAGTACAATGATCCGGAACAAGGCAGGAACCTGGCAAATCAGGCATTGCTTCTGGCCCGAAAATCTTCTCACCCAAAATTCATCGGGATGAGCTATTCTCTGTTTGGTGCCCTGCTTGATGACCAGGGATATTATGCCGCGTCCAAAAGAAAATACGATACCGCCCTTATCTGTTTTCAGCAAAAAAGCTTTGCTCCCGGTATCTGCAATGTGTACAACAATTATGGACTTCTGGCCCGGAAACAAGGCTTGTTCAAAGAAGCCATTCCGTTCTTTTCATATGCGATCCGTCTGGCCGACAGTCTGCAAAACAAACGGCTTCAGGCCCGGGTGTACCAGAATCTGGGCATGCTGTACAACGATATGGAGCGATCCTCTCTTGCGATACCCTACCTCGATAAAGCGGTTTCATTTTATGAAGACATGAACATCCCCGTTCAGACCGGCCGTGCATTAAATAACCTTGCCATCGCCTATGAACAAACCAACGAATTTCCCAAAGCGGAAACTGCCTACCGGAAAGCCATGGTGATTTCGGAACAGTTGGGCGACTCTCTAAACCTGGCCTACATTCTGGATAATCTGGGTGGATTGTTTGTAAAGATGAAAGACCCGGCCAAGGGAAAGTTGTACCACGAAAAAGCCTGGAAAATGGGATCGCAACTGAATGAACCCAATGCCCTCACGCTTTTTGCCAACAATATGGCATCTGTTTCAATCGAGCTCCACAATTATAAGGACGGAATCGGATGGGCTGAAAAGGGACTGAAACTGGCAACCGAAATCGGAAACAAATCCGAAATGAAACGTTCGTATGGTAATCTTTCTTCGGCTTATGAAAGTCTGGGAGATTTCCGGCTGGCGCTTCGGTTCAGCGAAAAACAAAGACAGATGGAGAAGGAAATCTTTGATGAAGAACTGGCTCAAAAAACTTCCGAATGGGAAATCCGCTACCAAACCACCCAGAAAGAAGATTCGATCCGCTTGCTGGCGCAGGACAAAGCCATTCAGCAACTGACAATTGAAGCCCAGGATTCCGAAATCGGGTCCAACCAGAAAACCATTGCCCTGCTGGTGGCCGGCATCCTGCTCATTGCGTCTTTCGCCTGGTGGCGACAGAATCAGATGAAACTCCGTCAGCAAATCGCACTGACCGAAGAGCGAAACCGTCAGCAAAAACTTGGTTTGACGGCAGTGATTCAGGCACAGGAAGCGGAGCAGAAACGGATTGGTGCCAGTCTGCACGACAGTCTGGGCCAGAAACTTGCTGCCCTCCGGCTTCAGTTTCAGCACATTTTCGGACAGGATCATCCAGAAATGCAGAAGCTGATCCACCAGATTGCGGACGAATCCCGCAGCATTTCCCACCAGCTCATGCCGGTTACGCTTCAGAAAATGGGAATTGTGCCGGCACTCAAAGAATTGCTGGAGCAGTCTTTGAATCAGTCCGGAATTCAATATGATTTTGATGAACACGGACTCGAAAACCGGCCACCGGAAGTGGTGGAACTCACCGTTTACCGGGCGGCACAGGAAATCCTGGCCAACACCATCAAACATTCCGAAAGTGAGCACCTGAGTATGCAATTGTACCGGACCCGAAATCAGCTTGTTTTTGTGGCAGAGGATGACGGCAAAGGGTTTTCAGGAGTCGTCCCGGATTCAGGTATGGGAATTCTCAATATTAAAACACGAGTGTTCAATCTCAACGGTGATTTCCGGATGGAGCCGGGTCAGGAAAAAGGAATCGTGACCACCATCCGGATTCCGCTTGCAGCATAAGTTCCCGGATCAAAGTCCCTGAATACCACCTTCCAAAGCCCATCGAACCAGAGATGCCAGATTCTTCATGTTGAGCTTGGCCATCAGGTTTTTGCGATGGGTTTCAACGGTACGGGGAGAAATGAAAAGCTTCTCCGCGATTTCCTGAGTCGATAATCCGTTCACTATCTCCCGGATGATTTCCGTTTCCCTTTCCGTAAGGGGTTCGTCAGGAATGGATGGTGTACCCGAAAATGCCGGCCGCATCATTTCTTCCATCACCTCTGCGGAAAAGTACTTTCCACCGGACAACACTTTCTTGACTGCCAGTAAAAATTCTTCCCTGTCTGCCGTTTTCAACAGAAATCCTTCTGCTCCGGCTTTCATCACTTCCTGAACCAGAGCGGCACTTTTGTGCATACTCAGAATCATCACTTTCGTGCCGGGATGAAACTTCCGGATTTCAGAAAGAGTAGCGAGTCCGTCCATTTCAGGCATCTGGTAATCGAGCAAAATCAGATCCGCCGGTTCCTTCCGAAGCAGAAGCA
Organism: Catalimonadaceae bacterium; assembly: GCA_036759185.1. Taxonomy (GTDB): domain Bacteria; phylum Bacteroidota; class Bacteroidia; order Cytophagales; family Flexibacteraceae; genus CAMDMI01. The sequence continues at coordinate 19,247 of DAIOVD010000065.1, forward strand.
AAGCTTCCCGTCCGTTGTGGGCACGGCCCGAAACAAGGACGTTTTCCAGGCCTGAAAGCAAACCCTCGACCCCTTCCAGAAACAAAAGGTGGTCGTCCACAAGGAGAATACGGAAGGTTGCGATTGCCATGCTGGCTGCAAATCAACGAAAATACCCAAAAACACGTAGTCCAAATACCCATTTCTGCGGAAGTCGGGGCATTTCTGGTGGAGGACCTTTGTCCCGACGAAACAAAACCATGACCTCAGCATCAAAATATTGTACCACCGAAGCAAAAAGAGAACCGGCACGTTCTGCAGAGAGGTCTGGTAGTTTCGTCGCTATCCAATGCAGGATAGAGGCCGGCTCTTTTTGTCAGGAACTTTCAGAAAAACCAGTATGAAGACCTCTTATTTCTTCCTGACCGGCAGCCGCCTCCTGGCTACCAGTTTTATCCTTTTTCTCATCAGCCATTGCTTATACGGACAGAAACGCGAATCGGCTTTTCTATCTCACTTTGAGTTTGGCATCGACCGGCGGATTTATTCGGATGTCAACCAATGGTATACGGGATCAACGCACGTGAAAACCAGGCAGGGTAAACAGAAAATGTTGGGTGTCGCGATCGAATGGCAAGGATCCATCCTTGGTAATGCTATTTTCAAAACAGATAAAGGCTTGCGGATCGGTGAACTGCTTGGTTTCAGACTGGATCAAGGTCCTGCCAAACGAAACCGGTCTGAAGTGTTTGATAAAGAGGATCAGAATAACATCAATTCTTATCGTGAAGAGACCAGCTACTATGGAAAAACGGATCTGGACTTTGGAATAACGGCAGCCTACAGAGTGAACGAAATGCTTGATATCTGGACAAAATTCTATTATGAGGTTGGGGTCACTTTTGGTGCCGGCAGATCATTCGATCATGGCAATAAAATCATAGCACTTGGAGCCGAACGGAATCGCTGGATGGGTGAAATCCAGTACGGCGCTGTCTGGAAACTGAGCAAAGTTGAACCGCATAAAAAGTTCAAAATCTCTGCCCGCTGGTATGTAAACGATCTCCGGAAATTCTACCTGGCAGCCAATTATGAACGTCTGGCCTGTGATGTTTCGATGGTGAATCTCTACTCCGGTTACAGCATGCCTGCGACCATAGATACCGAATACCGAATGACAAGTTTCCAGCTTTGCGGCGGTATCCGCTTCTAATTATCCAACCTTATCTTCCTGATTATGAAAACAAAACGTCTTCTTTTCATTTCCATTCTCATTCTTCATTTCTTCCAATCGCACGGACAATCGATCAGGTACAATCTGGAAAGTGCGTCACCACGACATAAATATGCTGCACGGTTGGGTATTGCGCCACAGGCACCCTTTGCCCTGATGGTCCGGGCAGCGGGTGATTATAAAATTACACCCAATCTTTGGGTCGAGGCACACAGTCTTCTGCCCGCTCTGGCTTTTGGTGATGCCAATGACAAAATCAAAAACGGAGGAAAGTACTTCTCGGCAGGTGCATTTTTCGGACTGGCCGGCATTGGCAACATGGAACAGAAAGTGATACTGAGTCAAAGTCATTCCACGTCTTCTTCCAGAGGGAATACATACAATTCGACCAGAACCAGCTATTTCAAAGCAAAAGATATCCCGACCTTCAGCTTTGCGGGTTTAAGGGGAGGAATTTTCTCGGCCACTGTTGCCCATAATGTGAACACACGCATGGCCCGTATCGAGCAAACGGAGGGAAATGCGATGGTAGCAGATTCCGAATATGTGGGTAAAGTGATGGCCTCTTCGTCCGGAATTTATTTGGGAATTGGTTGGGGATATGAGCGGGACGACAAAGTGAAGATTGATGGCGAATCCGTGATTCATTCCCGGTATATCACCCGGAGCTATTTCGATTTTCTGTATCTGCCCTCCACTCAGTACGGACACATGTTGATTAATGGAAACCGATTTGCGCCGGTTCCGAAAGCGGGTGTGTCGCAAAACCTGATGGGTGCCCGGATCGGTGTGGAAATGTCAAGAGCCTGGCTCAATTACGGAGCCGAACTGGGATTCACCGGCATCTTCGATAAAAAGAGTCGCGGCTCGAAACCCATTTTCAATGCCACCGGCTTTGCCTGGATCAACCT
>DAIOVD010000066.1:0-21174 GCA_036759185.1 Catalimonadaceae bacterium
AAGTGAACGATGAAGCCACACAGGAACTGATGGTGAGTTTTTACAAACACTGGCTCAGCCCCCCAACACCGAAAGGGGCAGGTAATTCAACTACAGGGGGGCTCCGCTCTGCCTTCCTCAAAGCACAAAAAGAACTGAAGGCCAAATACCCCGAACCGTATTTCTGGGGGGCTTTCGTTATGGTCGGAGAGTAGGGAGAATTAAGAATTAGGAATGGAGAATTAGGAATTAGATAGTGCTCTGGGTTTCATTAATCAGGATGAAATTGGTACGATTCTGTCCGATACTCAGTCCGGTTCGACACCTGAAGCTCCTTTTTTTTTCCGTTGAAACCGGAGTTTGCTTATTTGCCCTTCTGAATTACCTGCACCTTATTGAAAACAAGTTTACTCATCATCCTGTCCTTGTGCTGGATCCCGGAATTTTGTCTGGCCCAAAATCAGGCAGCCCCATCCCGTGATCCTCTGCTGGATTCCATTGAAGCATGTGACAACAGAGGGGAACTGGCCCGCTCCAATGTATTTGCACGGCAATGGGTGGACAAAGTGAAACTGGCTCCTGGCAAAGACAGTGTTGATTACGCCAAAGCCCTCGTCCTTCTGAGCGATGGCCTCATGGCAGAAGGTCCGTCTGATGAGGTTCGTTCTCTTCTCGATCAAGCTCTTCAAATTCAAATCCGCGGATTGGGACCCGACCATGGGGATGTAGGTCGAACCACCGCCAAAATGGGGAACTATTATTTTGCCAAAGAAGACCTGGATTTGACCGAAACCTGGTGGAAAAAGGCACTGACTATCCGGGAAAAGGCATTTGGGCCAGAAAGTGAGTTTGTTGCCACGACACTCTATAATCTGGGGCTTCTCTACGAAATCACCGACTTTCGGAATTCTGAGTCATTCCATCGGAGGGCACTGGATATCCGGAAAAAAGTTTTGCCTCCTGAACACGAAGACATAGGAAACTCCCTTCAGGCACTGGGGAATCTCTACATGAATAGTTTTGGGGATTATGTGAAAGCCGAGCCAATGTTTCAGACAGCCCTGGAAATTCAGTTGAAAACACTGGGTCCGGATCATCTGTATGTGGGTTATACCCTGAACAGCTTAGGTGATTTGTACCAGTCGGTCGGTGATTATGAAAAAGCTGAGCAATTCAGCCTCCGGAGCCATCAGATCATTGCCAAAGCTTCGGGGCCGGAATCCGGGGAGGCGGGACTTCTGCTAAATAATCTGGGAGCGCTTTACCAGGAAACCGGTGATTTCGCGAAAGCCAGTTTTTACCATCAGAAGGCTCTGGCTGTTCATTCAAAATCAGAGGAAGAAGGGACAGCAAAAGCCACAACATTGATGAATCTGGGCATAGTGAACACACACCTGGGCAATTATGCTTTGGCTGCCAAACAATTCACCCAGGCCCAGGCAATCAAGGCCCGAGTCCTGGGAAAAGACCATCCATCCACTGCATTTGTCCAGTTTCAGTTGTTTTCGCAGTATTGCCAGACCGGTGCCTTCCGGAAAGCCGAAAAAGAAGGAATCTCTGCCCTGAACAGACTGGAAAAGACCTGGGGCGAAACCCATCCGGAAACCATGAACTGCCGCAACACAATGGGTATTCTCCGGTGGTCAGAAGGAAAAACAGAAGAAGCCCGCAAGTGGTTCTGGAAAAACAATCAACTCGGAATGGTTGTCCTTGAAAATGTGTTTCCACACATGTCAGAAAGAGGAAGGGAAGTGTTTATGGAGAAAGCGTCCCGGAACGGAAAATACTTCCAGTCGTTCTGTGCTGCACATGGAAAACGAAATGCCCTTGTTTCCGGGTCCTTATACAACCACCGCCTGGCCTACAAAGGTCTGTTGCTGAACACATCAGCCCGCTGGCGACAAAAAGCCAAAAACAGCGGCGATAGTTCCTTAATACACCAGTACGAACAATGGGAAAACCTCAGAGGCCAGATCGGGAACCTGTTTTCCAGTACGGACGGCGCCGAGAGAAGCACCATGGATTCCCTGATCGAAAAAGCGGAAATCCTCGAAAAATCACTGTCCAAAAATCTGGCCCGGTCGGGTGGTAGTGAGGAACGAAAACTGCGAACCTGGCAGGACGTCCGGAAAAATCTGAAACCCGGAGAAGCGGCCATTGAGATGGTACGAGTGCAGAAGTTTGGTGTTTCCAGGCGGGTGACCGACACAACTGTGGTGCCAAAGAAACGGTACAATGTGCAGGATCTCACCGATACCATTCAATATGTGGCCCTGCTCCTGAAGAAAGATTCACCTTATCCGGAAATGATTCTATTGGAAAATGGAAACGACCTGGAAGGGAAATCCCTCAAGCGGTATCAGAATTCCATTCAGCACCGTATACCGGACCAAAAGGCTTATCAATCTTTCTGGGAACCTCTGGGCAAACAACTGAAAGGAATCCGGAGAATCTGGTTTTCAGCCGATGGTATTTATCACCAGATCAACCTCAATACACTTCAGAATCCGAAAACCGGAAAGTATATTCTGGATGAAATCGATCTGCAACTGGTTACCTCCACCAAACAACTTTTGCCTCATGACAAGGTGGAGACCACAGGCAAAACCGCTTGTCTGGTTGGAAATCCGGATTTTGGTGCCCCCAGTGCACAGCCATTAATGGCTGGAATCAGTCGTTCTGCCTCTTCATCCTATTACCTGAAGCCCAACCCGGATGCGCATCTCGAAAATCTGCCCGGCACCCAGCAGGAAATTGACAGTGTGGCCCGGATTCTCGAACGCAATGGCTGGAACGTAAAGAAACTGGTGGGTGCGGATGCCAACGAACAAAATGTGAAAGACCAGGAAAAGCCCCAGATCCTGCTTTTGTCAACACACGGTTACTTCAAAGCCGATCAGACTCCCGGACACAACCCACTGATTAATTCGGGTTTGCTGCTGGCGGGTTCTGAAAAAACCCTGCGTTCCGGCAAAGCAGAGGACAGTGAAGACGGAATCCTGACGGCCTACGAGGCCATGAACCTCAATCTGGAGAATACAGAACTGGCCATCCTATCCGCCTGTGAAACCGGGCTGGGAGAAATCAAAAACGGAGAAGGAGTGTATGGATTGCAGCGTGCTTTTCAGGTTGCGGGTGCCCGGTCGTTGATCATGAGCTTATGGAAAGTAGACGATGACGCAACACAGGAACTGATGGTGCGGTTTTACAAAAACTGGCTCAGCCCCCCTGCCCCCAAAGGGGGAGTTGTATTAGCTCCCCCTTTGGGGGTTGGGGGGCCTGGGCTCCGTGCTGCCTTCCTCAAAGCCCAGAAAGAACTGAAGGCCAAATACCCGGATCCGTATTACTGGGGTGCGTTTGTGATGGTGGGAGAGTAGGGGGAATTGAGAATTAGGAATTAGGAATTGAGAATTAAGAATGATGAGGAAAGTGAAGAGTTAAGAATTAAAAGTGAAGGGTGAAAAGTGAAAACAAGTTAACAGTATCATGCACCAGTTCCCCCTTTGGGGGTTAGGGGGCCGAGCCTGTCCCGATTTTACATCGGGAGGCTAGGGGGCTTCAGTTCCCCCTTTGGGGGCTAGGGGGCCGGGGGCTAGGGGGCCGCATTCCTCCTAAACGGCTGTATCTGCCAGTAGGTAAGTGAACGCCAGGCCCATTCAAGGGGACCGAACCGAAAATACGTTAGCCAGATCGGACTCAGAATCAGCTGGAAGATCCAGACCCCGAAGACCACATAATACAGTTCGTAGCGCTGAAGCTGGGCATACATCCCGAAGCCAAAACCCATGAAAATGGTGATGCAGATGAGGGTCTGCATGATGTAGTTGGTAAATGCCATCCGACCGACGGCCGCCAGTGCCTTTTGCAGAAAACGGAGCCCGCCCCATTTGATAAACAGCATAATCAAGCCCACCTGGCCGATGGTGGTAAACAGCCGCCCGACATCATAGCTCATGCCGGTGAACCGAAACGACAGCAGATCGAACTGGTGCGATACAATGTAGGATGTCTCCAGATAATTGATCGTAAGTCCGATGGCATAACCCGCCAGTGCCATCAAGGCATAAAAACCCATGGACTTTTCGGCTTTCAGAATGCCGTTTTTCAGAAAGGCCATCCCCAGCAGCATCATGGCAAACACATCGAAGAAAAAGAATCGGTACATCACCGTGGTCTGCATCATCTGTGCAATGGAGGCCTTAAACCACACAATGTCCCAGTACCCCTTTTGCCGGGCTGCAATACCTTCTTTGATTTTGGCCGCATCGGGTTTTTCAGCGGACACCATCTCGTCCCACTTCTCGATCTGCTTCGTTTCTTCCTTGCTCAATGTGGCACCGGTACGTTTCTTCTGGCTTGCCTTTTCGGCCAGTTCATGGGTGTCCCGGGCAACAACGTAATCCTTTACATTCAGAACGGTGGAGCAGGTAAACCAGAACAGGGAAAGGAAGATCAGATGCCGGGGTTTCATGTGGCGGAAACTGAACACGAAAAGACCCAGAAGGGCATTGGCATACAGAAAATCACCGTCCCAGAGAAGGAGGTAGTTGTGGATCACCCCAAACAGAACCAGCCACAGGATGCGCCGGAAGTAGGTATCGGTCACCGATTCGGAGGAGATGGTCTGGGAAGACCGGCTGGTGAAAAGAATGACCCCGGCCCCAAACACCATGGAGAACATGCCCCGCATGGTGCCTTCGAAAAACAGATTGGTGATCCACCAGACCTTCAGGTTCCATCCGGTGGCCCCGCCCGTATTGGTGGGATCGCCGTAGGACCAGAACAGGCCAAACCCGTTGATGTTCATCAGTAGGATGCCCAGCAGGGCGCAACCCCGGACAACATCAAGCGAATTGATTCGTTGTGCGAAGGCGGTGGGCGAAAGGGTGGCGGTTTCTGTCATGTATGTATGTTGATAAGGTAAATTCCGGAAGACCGGAGGCATTCGAAAAGCAATATTGATCAATCTTCCTGTTCCACAATGGATTGACCGGCGAAGCAGAAGGAAGCCGACAACCGGAAGGACGGCACCTCACCTGTTTCGGCATACACAATCAATGCGAATGCACAAAAACCAGTGAGGCAGCCAATCCCGGGTTGAAAGCGAATGTTTAATCGTTATAGAATGAGGACCCAAAGGAAGCCGCACCCCATCCCTCCGCAAAAACGAGTGACCAGATCCGGCCGGGGCGTGACGAAATGGGGGGATTGGGGAGTTTTGCTTATGCATGGATTCAACGGATCTCGTTCACTGAAATAAAATCCTTTCGAGAGTTTGTCTTGATTTTCCGCTTCGGCGGGTGTCTCAACTCATCATATGCGGTTAGCGCCTTTGGCAAGATAGAGCTCTATTCTTTTAGCTTAGTATCAAGAATAAAAGATCTAAACGAAGCAATTTCATATAATAGTGTATCCTTAGACTTTTTTTCTACAGCATAATTAATATCAGTAATAGTTTGTCCAGGCCATGAGATGTTTTCAAGCAAATCGCTAATTTGCAAGCTGTTAATAAGGTGTATTGAATCCATAGCTAAACTGCTAAGTTTCCAAATGGTATCAGAAGAAACGTAATTAATTTCATTCTCGATTCTTCTTAATTTCTCTGCGCAGCTTCTAATTTGTTTCATAGAACCAATAATTTCAAAAATCCTCGGATCCGGGAACTGAATTGTATTCCAATCCATTTCGCTTTTTATTGGCTTTATATCAATATCCACCAGAAAATCTGGACCTTCAAACTTATATTTTCCAGCTACATCCAGACCATTCCTATACCAGAAGTTATAGATAGCCCCAGAAGCCTCTGTAGTGTTGTATGGTGCATCTTGATAAACCTCACCTCCATAATTCAAATTAAAAATCACCTTTCCCATAAAAGCAAAGGTAATTGAAATTAAGATTAGCTAAATTGAGGTAAATTAGAGGTCTCATTAAAAATATCTTCAAATCGCTTTGAAAGTGATTTTATGGTGCAATACATGGCTGATAAAACCTTTAGCCAAAAAGCTCAGCATGTATTGGCCGAAGGCAAAAAACTCTGGCAAGCCTACTTTGCCCATACCGATGTGCACACCGTTCGAGAAGAACTAAAACTGAACCGTGCCGATGTGGGCTGGTTCCAGATCCGCAAAGTCTTGCTAGCCCGCAACGCCAGTGGCGATTTTGTCCCCGTCAGTTTCAAACCCTACGAAGAAGCCTACAAAGCATTGACGGAAAAGTTGCAACTGATGGTTTATGAGTTGGGGTTTTTGAAGGTGTAGGTGGATAAAAACCTATAAGGTCTTCGAAGACCTTATAGGTTTGACACTGTTTTAAAAAAAACCATTATGCAATTCCAAAAAACGGAAAGGCTTGGTGGTGGCATCTTCAATTGGAGGGTGGTAGCGATTCCAGCCTGGCAATCTGTTCTTTCAACACCCCCAGCCTTTTTTCGTCCGCTGGCAAATGCGATTGGGATACGATTTTTTCATACAGAGGCAACGCCTTTTGGAACCAAGCCAGTGCTTCTGTAGCATTTTCCATTTTTTCTTGAATGAAAGCCAACTTCCAATACGAAATGACCAAACCCCGAGCAAATTCTTGGTTATTTGGATTGGCCTGGTAGAGTTGCTCACCTAAGTCCTTTCTCTTTTCAAAAAAGTCAAGGGATTTGGGCAAATCCCCAAGTACCTGATGCATTTTGCCTAATCGATCAAAGGAAAAAGCCAGGCCGTTTTTCAGGCTTTCGCTCCGGGGATTGGCCTGGTAGAGTTGCTCATAAAGATAATTGTACTTTTCAAAAAAGTCCAAGGCTTTGGGCAAATCCCCAAGGGCCTGGTGCAGTTGGCCCAATTTTTCATAGGAAATGGCCAGGCCACTTTTCAGGCTTTCGCTCCGGGGATTGGCCTGGTAGAGTTCCTCCATTAACTCTTTGAATTTTTTAAAAAAGTCCAGGGCTTTGGGCAAATCTTCATAGGCCTGATGAAGGTCGCCCAATCGTTCATAGGAAATGGCCAAGCTATTTTTCCGTCTTTCGCTTAGGGGAATGGAATTATGGAGTTTCTCCGCCAGTTCCTTTCTTTTTTCAAAAAAGCCAAGTGCTTTAGGCAAATCGCCCATTGCCATGTTGAGGTCGCCCAGATTTAAATAGGAAATGGCTAGGTCGTGTTGAAAGTTTTCGCTCCGGGGATTGTCACTGTAGAATTGCTCTAATAGTTTCTTAGTTTTTTCAAAAAATTCTAGAGCTTTAGGAAGATTTCCCAGTTCCTGGTGCAAGTCACCAAGACTTGAAAAGGAAGCGGCCAGACCATGTTGATGGCTTTCGATCTGGGGATTAGCCTCATAGAATATTTCAAAAAGTTTATTTGAGTTTTCAAAATAGGCAAGGGCTTTAGGCAAATCGCCAAGAGCCTGATGCAATTTTCCCAGTTCGTAATAGGAAATAGCCACGTCGTGTTGAAGTCTTTCGCTGTGAGGATTGTCCCTAAAGAATTGCTCAAAAAGATAATTTACCTTTTCAAAAAAATCGAGGGCTTTGTGCAAATTACCTAGGTCTTTGTGTAGTTTGCCCAGTTTGGAAAAGGAAATGGCTAAGCCGTGTTGAAACCTTTCGCTCCGGGGATCTTGTAGGAAGAGTTGCTCAGCTAGTTCCTTTCCTTTTTCAAAAAAGGAAAGGGCTTCAGGCAAATCGCCCATTTCCTGATTTAAATCTCCAAGTTTCGAAATTGAAATGGCTAGATTCTTCTGGTCTTTTAGAGCAACAAAAATATGGTTAGCCTTTCCCCAATGTCTGAGCGATGACTCCATCCAACCCAGTTCTTCGTAACTATCTCCGACTTTTCCATATAGGATGCCCAATTGTCTTGAAACCCCTGCGCAATTTTGTGCCACAGCCTTACCCAAATCTACCCAATCCCAGGAAGCGCCTAGTTCCTGACCCAAAAGGCCCACCAGCCTGGCTAAAAGTGCCTCGCAATTTTCAGTATTGGGTTCTAAAATGCGCAGGCACAAATCGGCCACCACAGGGTGCATACGGTAGCCTTCTTTGCCCCCTTGCAGCCAACCGCTTTCTTCCAGGGTTTGCAAGTTTTGTTCAAGGGTAAAGGCATCGGCTTTGTCTTCTAAAAAAAGCGTATGGAGGTCTTTTATTTTCTGTTCCTCTGCCGGAAAGAGGCAAAAGTTGCGGAGTAGGTCTTGTAGGTCTTGCTCCAGTTCTTCCGGTTTCATCAGGGCTTCCATATATGTTTCCAGGCGCAACTGGCCTTGCGCTCCTGTAAATTTCTGGTGCTGGGTTTCTGCCACCAGGGCTTGCAAATCGGGGTGGCTCAGTTCGGCTTCTTTCCACCAGGCGAGTAGTTGGGCCATGGTACGTTTCCGCAGGCGGCCTACCTTGGCCAGTATTTCTATTAAGAGGGTGTGCCTTTCTGCCTCGGTAATGAGAGCCCGAAGCGTTTCTTTTTCTACATCTGCCAAATCAGGAAGTTTTGTATCATCGTAGTAATTCAAGAACACCTGCATGGCCATCTCCACGGGCAGTTCGTTTACCTCCAACGTTTTGTAGCGGGAGGAGGGTTTTGCTCTGGAGGTCAGCAACAAGTGCCAGCCCAGATTATCAAGCCAGCCTTTGCTTTGGTTAAGGTCTTCGGCATGGTTGGCATTGTCGAGCACCAAAAGGCCTGGCTTTGGCAAGCTGCGCAAGGCATCTTTCAATAGATTAAATTGCTGCTCCTGGTCCGTTGTTTCCTTGAGCATTTCTGTAAGGTTCAAAGCTTCGGCCATGGCATACAATAGGCTTATTCTAAGGTTGTCTTGTTGCACCAATACCCAGGCCATGCTTTGGTATTCGTTTTTATGTCTTCTCCAATATTCCTGTGCCAGAGAAGATTTTCCTATTCCGCCAATGCCGTTTACCAGTACCACATCGCTTCCTTGTTTTAGAAGGAGAGCGATTTTTTCCAATTCATCATCCCTGCCCTCAAACAGCTCATTGTTTTGGGGCGGATCGGAAAGGATGGTTTGCATATTAGGGTTCTGGCTTTCCTTTCTGGCTATACGAAGCAGTTCATCTACCTTTCCTTCTATCCGGGTAAGATGAGCAATAATTTCATTCTTTACTTTCTTTAGTTCGCTTGCAAGCTTTTGAACCTTTTCATTTCCCTTCTCCAGCTTTTCAATAACTCCCAGGATTTGGTTTAGCTTTTCTTGGTGGTCATGGTTTACCCGGGCGGCCTGCTCCAGTAGGGCAATGAAATAGGCATTTCGGGATGCTTCGGTGTTCTTCAGCTCAATGTGGAAAGCATCTTCAAAAACAATGAAGAATGCCTGAGCGAGCACAAGTTCCAGGCGGCCATCCTCGGGCATATCGAGGGTGGATCTCTTTTTCAGTTGGGCTAATCCTTCAGGAGTGGTGAGCTGTTCAAGTAGGTTAAATTGCCCGTGCAAATAGACCTGCACTTCTTCAGCCGAAAATTCTTCGTCTTGCCACTCCAGGTTTTTTAGCCCTTCGCAAACAACTAAAAGGGCTTGTTTCTCCGGTTCATTGAGCCCATCATATTTTTCTAATTCCGCTGGCAAATCCTTGATGGCCTTTTTGGTTGCTGCCTTCATGGCTTTGGCAAGGTCGCCATTCATGCCGGAGCGGGCGTTTTCTTTAAACTTTGGAATGAGGGTTGCCACATGGCTCAAGGATATGCCAGAGGCAGCTGCCCAGAAACTAGAGCTCAGGTTTTGGTCTCCCAACAGGGTTTGAAATATTTCCTGGCTAGGGCCAAGTTCGCCCAATTTGGGGAAAGCTAATGAAGCTGCAATGTAAGCTCCAATGCTCCCGGCTGCTTTAACCTGGCCAATAAGTTTGGGTCCTTCTACTTGCATAAAACTAATTATTTGCAAGCAAAATAAACTAAAAACCAATCAGGCAAAAACCGACCTGGTTTGGCAAACTCTCTCCGCCAACAGTCGTTTTTTTGGTTATTCTATTCATTATCCAAACCGTTCAGCTGAGTAAACCTAGAAGGTTTTAAAAACCTTCTAGGTTGGAGGACACTTTAGTTTGGACAAGCATACAAGTCAAGGTGTTCAGCACTTAAATGAGAATTGGAACTTTAAAACTTAATAAGACCCTCCAAAATATTAATTTCATTATGTCTTCGAACAACTTCAGATTTAACTGAGTTGGCATCTACTTTCACAAAATCGTAAATCGAGCAAAGTTCCATTTGGATGCTCTCATTCATTTGCAAGCTTCCTGGTAGGATGGCATAATTGAAACCTGGTTGAAAATCAGTATTATTCTCTTTTAGCAATCTTGAAAATTTGACTGAGGGATAAATCAATCCATCCACATGCTGATTAGAGAAAAAGTAATTTGCCAACATAGAAGTCAATCGATATACTCTCTTGTCCTCAATCGCAAATAAGGTTCCCAAGACCACATGCCATTTGAGTAGAAGATCCTTGAGTTCATCACCCATCTGAGCATTTAAAAAAGCCGACCTTAGCTCTCTCAACTCTTCATGCTTTTCCATCTCTTCAAAATTCCCTACAACAGCTAGCATTAAATTCTTTTTCACTCCCCATTTCGCAATGCCTACCTGAAGGGCTTCCTTTTGACTTTTGGTAAAACTGTCGATTGTTTCCGCATAACTTACCAAACCTGATTCAGCACCATAAAAAATTATTTGACCAGATTTGTTGCACCTTCCCAACTCGGTGGTTTTCTTCATTTCAGGAGGCCGATGATAAAATCTGGAAATTGGAAAGTCTTCAGCTGAATATTCCTCTTCTTTCAGAATTGAAGATCTCCAAATGGAAATTGGTTTTGAATCAGCAATAGACCTCTCTCCCACCCAAATCGGAATTGGCTGTAACTTTAGGAGCTTCCTAAAGAAGTGAATATCAAAATTTTTATAATTTTCGAAATACTTGGAATATGTATCTATTCGAATTCTAACAAGATCCTTTACCGCCTCAACATCTCTGATGCTATTACCAGCGAACTTTTCACCACCTAAATTCTGAATTTGAAAATTTTGCATAACTGATCTTTTAGGGTTGATTACATGGTTTTGTTTAGTCCTATCGATATTTCAAAAACGTAAAGATAGACGTTTATGAATCTGGGACTTTTGAACTATTTCCTATTGAAAGCTCCCCCAACTTCAACTCCCCCCCTTACCCTAACCTCCCTCTCCCCCATCCCATAAAGCCCGATCTCATATCCATTGAAGGAAAAGGTATTGCCGGTGAATTCAAAATGGCAGTTTCCGGTAAGGCAAACCAGAATCCACCGTCTTCCCGACTTTGGTCAGGGGTTTGCGATCCCGGGCTTTGCAAAAGGCGGCTTCTTCGAAAGGGTTCAGATTTGCGGGACGGGTGCTGTCAAACAATTCCCGGCAATTGAACAACTCTTTTTACGGCCTGTAAAAACTCCGGCGGGAGTTTCCGGGACGATTTTTACAATTGTAAAAGCTTGTTCACCAATTCCCGACAGAGGTTAGAGGGTGTAGATGGTCGTCCGGCAATTGGTAAAATAAGTTTACGGATCCCACTCCGGACTTTTCACTCTGTAGGAATTCCGGCGGGTACTGCCGGAGAAGTTTTTACAACTGCCGCCATACTGTTTACAACTGCCGGACGGTGTTTTACAATTAGTAAACAAGTGTTGGAGATTGGTAAAACAGTTCCGGCAACTGGTAAAGGATTTTTACCAATCCCCGGACAAAGTTTTACAACCCCCGCAGCAACCGAAATAATTCCCGGAACCATTCCGGAAGTTGCCGGAATAAGCGGACGACGTGCCGGATTTTGTAGGTGCGGCGCCGGATGTATCCAGGGAAATCAAAAAATTCGTCGCATTTGGGTACTTGATGAGTAATCATAAGTCACAATCAAACAGGGGTTTGTAAAATGCTATCCGGAATTATCCGGATATAATCGTTTAACATCCGACTAACAGATAGCGTCGGTTTTTCCTTTGTCAAGTCCAAATCAGCAGGAGGTGCCATCACTGGTCAATCCCACAGAAGAGGCAATCATTCATTTTTTTACTAAAACTATAATCGTTTATGATAAGTGATTTTGTTCAAAAGACCGATGCAGGATTGTCGGCACAGTTAAACAGTTTTCATTCACATCTGGTGACCCTTGGTGTTACCCTTGGCTTCTCTCAGGCAGAGATCGATGAAGCCAAAGCCGATGCTGACTCTTTTGCCTTTCTGGTTGTGGCCCACAACCGGGTGAAAGAATACCTGAAAACGGTTACCGCATTCAAAAACGACATTTACACAGGTGTTGGCTCAGCCGCACAGACCTTTCCGGTATTGAATCTGGAGGGCATCCCGGCTACTTTTGTTCCGGATGGTATCGTTACCCGGTTCCGGGCAAAGGCAGCCAAAGCGAAAGCGGCCACTACCTACACGGAAGCCATCGGTACCCAACTGGGCATTGTGGGTTCCTACATTGCCGATCCGGATCCGGCCACTGCCAAACCTCAGATTCTGGGGCTGTCCATCGAAGCGTCCAAAGTGGTTCTCAAATGGCGGAAGGGAACGTTCGACGGCATCAAAGTTTATCGGAAAGTGAACGACGGAGCTTTTGAAATGGCCGGCGTTGACATCCGCCCTCATTGGAACGATCCCCGACCCCTTCCCAACACCGCCGAAACCTGGACCTACAAGATCCAGTATTTCTATGACGATTCCGATGTGGGCCTGTTTAGCGACGAGTCCTCTATCAATGTCGCCACGGACATTAAGACCGTGTAACCGGTCAGGATTTCCCATTGATTATGTTTTTTTTATTAGTTTTACTGGCAGAAAGCCTCGCTTCGTTTGGAGCGGGGTTTTTTATTTTCAAACGAAGTCCGGAAATGGTTCCTCTCTCTTTACTTTTCAAATACCACCAAAAATCTGCGACCCATTTGTTTCATCTCCGATTTTTCTGCCTTCATGCGCCATTGTGAGCAGCACTCTTCTTTCATCGAAAAATTCTCCTCTTCAAACAGTGCAAAGTAAACGGGGATGTCTAAAAAGTCTCTCAACGCCAGATCTAATCAACCTGGTATTCAATTAGAACTTTATGTATTTTCTATGTGACCTATGTTTCTATATGGTTAAACGACTCATTTTAAACCACATAGGAACATAGAAGCACATAGGATTTTTATATGTGAATATTGATTCTGATCTAAAAAAAACAGAGTGTCTCACCTTTTTGGACAGCCCCGTTAGGTTTCCTCCTAAATTTCAAACGCGATTGGAATAGTCCTCAATGAACAATTCCCGAAAACTGTTTGGTAATTCTGTTGCACAATCAGGGTCTTTGATTCCTGATAATTATGGTCAAAATTGCATTCTTTACAAGAAATCATGCTAGGGGTGAAATCCATTCTGCCAATCCAATTTCAAAACAAAATACTCCCGGGAATGGGGGAATGTATGACGAAGCGGATTCTTCATCATCCTGTAAAACCCATTCATCTCTTTGCGGTATTTTTCATGGTGTTTGCAGTTCCTCTTTTTGGCCACAGCAAATCGGGGTTAACGGGCCTCAGGAACAGAAAAAAGGTTCACATCGATCACCTGACCATCCGGCTGGTACACCAATCCGGCATGACCTTTTGGGTTAGAAGCAGTATAGCAACCGATTCGTCCATCCTCATTCTCGGTGTTCCGGTGCAGAAAGATATGTTTTCAAACGACAACGGGAGATCTTTGAACCAACGGTATGGAACCGAGACAAGAGATACGACAATCATCCTGAACCGATCAAATTTTGATTCTCTTCTCGTAACAAAAAAAAGAAGATCATTTGGAAACAACCACATGGATGCCCTCGCTGGTGTTGGGTTAAGTTTTGGCTTAGTTCTGAGCGTTGCGGCCTCTGTTGGAATGGCAAGAGATGGAAACTGGATTGGTGCCAGTATTCCGGTTGGATTGGCCGGGGTTGCAGTCCTTCTGTTAAAGGCCCGAATGAAAAACAGGTTGAAGCCTCATATTATGTACCCTCTTAAAGAATAGGATATTCATAAACAGAACGTCTGTCCCGGATGCCCCGCAGAGAATCCAATACTCTGTCTGGGTGTGTGTCTCTAATAATCAACAATCCTTTTCCTGATTATCCTACTTTTTATCCAAAGGTTTCATCGGTTTCAAAGCCTTAAAACTCCGCCCGGATATCCTGCAAAAACCGGAATGGTTCTCTGACTTTTTCTTCATTCAGCGGAGGAGAATCTCCATCTTTTCTGTGACAAGTGGCATTGATGCATGCACCCTGCAGCCAACCAGAAAACTACCTGTGAGGAAGTGAAGGAACAAAAACACCGGAGAGACATGGGTACAAAAGAAAAGGGTAAACACCTGAAACTATTCAGCGGAATCGTAATCTGATGAATTGGCTATTCCGGAATTACATGCTAGTAATTCCTAACGTAGGGTGCTGATTTATTCTACTTACTTTTTTTCCTGGCTCGTTTCTCAAACAAGGGTGCGGTAAAAAGCTCATACAACCCAAACAGAAATTCGAGCCTGTTAAGTTCTGTGGTGAAAGGCTGCGACCGATAGCATTGATCGACAGCTTTGTCCAAAATTTGGTGTGCTTTGACCAGGTTTGGCGGCATACTGAGTGGATCATACAAATCAGCCAGACTGCTATTAGGGTAAGCCTGTCGGATAGCCAGAACATCTTGAGCAGCCTCTTCCACTTTCCGTTTCATGGATTCACTCACGTTCCGGGGGAAAGGGAAATTGTTGTAAACAAAATCACTAGAATATCTGAAGTCGCTCTTTATTCGACCACATACCGTTTTTACCCAGGCCATGTGCATTAGGGACGTTAGCATTCCAAACAAAAAAAGGGAGGCATTTGGAATACAGCTACAACTATTAGCGACAATGCTATCACGGCTAAAAAATCCTATTGGAATGTAATTTCGATTCTCTGAAGAATGGAGAGGAACAACAATATAGTCGCTCTCTGGTTGTCTGATCTCTCCAAATTGGGTTGGAAATTGAGCCAGTTTTTTAGTTGGCAACTTTGTGCTTTCCAGACGCATTTTCCTTACCCCCTCAATTCGATGATAAAGCAGAGGCATTTTTTTTAGGGCATGTGGCTCTAAATCAATCAGCCAAAAACACCACCGTTTTTCCCCATTTAAAAATTCCTTAGCAGAGATAAATGGGTGGATAAATTTTAAACCTTCAGGCTCCTTTTGGCAATACTCTTCCTTTTCTGCGTCAGTCAATAACAAAAAACCTCCGTCTGTGGGTTTGCTGCCATACCGCATCGGCGAAACCTTTTCAAGTGGTTGTGACCTTCTGGAGACAACAAGATCAGTTCCTTCAGCAAGGTAAGGATTGATGTTTTTTGCCGCTCTTTCAGTTGATTCTCCTTTGATGTCGCTGTAGTCATAAATCAATTTTGAGGACACATCAAATCCTGCAAATCCAATAATGACACAATGGACGGCTGCATTACCTTTAGCTTCATTGGTCCATGAAAAAGTTCGGTGGGCAAAATGGATCTTCACTTTGTATAGGTTGAAAAGGACATTCCATAATATGCTTACCTGTTCACCTTGTGAAATACTGTTTGTACTTACAAAGGCAACCTTTGTTTTGGTATTCTGTATGTATTGGGCCGCTTTGAAATACCATGCCGCTACATAATCCAGAACTCCTGCACCCTGCACCCCTGCAAAAACTGATTCCATATCAGTCTTTTGGGATTCGTTCTGTAAGTGCTTGCCAATAAATGGTGGATTGCCTAATATGTAGTTAAAAAACCTCTCTGTTGGTTCAGACTCAACTACCCCTCCTGTGGGGTAAACATTTACTTCCTTTGCGTAAATATTTACTATCTCATACTCGACCACTGGTTCGGTTGCCTGAATGATGTTGACCTTTCCGGCACGAACATCGTAGGTGTTTTGTGGATATAGTTCACTCCAATTTAAACGTAACGCGTTGCCATTTAACACTTTGGCTGACTTCTGAATTGGTAACCGGACGAAGTACTGACCAAATTCTTCCGACACTTTCATGTTCATTTGATGGTCAATGAGCCACATTGCCACTTCAGCGATTCGTGCAGGGAATTCGTCGTATTCAATTCCTGAGAACTGGTCTACATCTACCCGAATTATCTCTTTGACATCAATAAAGCCTTGCCCGCTTTTGTTGAGTTCCCTTAGAATTTCAATTTCTAATTGACGTAACTCCCTATACGAAATTATGAGGAAGTTACCACATCCACAGGCAGGATCAAGGAAAGTGAGGCCCGAAATCTTTTCGTGAAACTCATTTAACTTTCTCTTATTCCCTTTTGCCTTTTCAAATTCTGAATGAAGTTCGTCCAGGAAAAGGGGCCTAATTACTTTTTGTATATTCTTTTCAGATGTGTAATGCGCTCCAAGATTGCGTCGCTCTTTCGGATTCATGACCGCTTGAAACATGGAGCCAAAAATCGCAGGGCTAATTTTAGACCAATCGAGCCCGGCCGCATACAAAAGCATGTCCCGCATCTTGCTATTAAAAGCGGCAAATGGCAACATTTCTTCAAAGAGCTTACCGTTCACATAGGGAAAAGCAGTGAGGGTTTCATCCAATGTATTAAGCCGTTTATCTAAGGGTGTATTCAGCACCTGGAACAGCAAAGCCAGATGCATCGCAAGATCACTTCCATCCTCTTTGGTATTCCGGTCTATGTAGTCCTGAAATTGCGTTCGCTCAAAAATGCTTGTATCTTCCGCAAAAAGACAGAAAAGCAATCGTACAAGATAAACCTCCAGTGCATGACCTGTATAACCACTGGCTTCGAGCGCATCGTGTAATTTACCCATCCGCTCAGCAGCTTCAATGTTTGCAGGATCTTCCTCTTTATAAGTACGCTTCTCATAGCCTGCGATAAACCCAAACAGTTGAACATGTCTGATCAATTCGTTCAATGGAAAATCAACTGTGGCATTCGACTCCAGATCATATAACCGGAAATTCTGAAAATTTGAGACCAGAATGTACTTAGGTAGTTCGTGTTCCTTTAAACCAGGAAAATAATCCTTTGCCTGCTTATAAGCTTTATCAAGACTTTTTCCACCTGACTTATGCTCTACCAGGACTACGCCCTTCCAAAGCAGGTCAATAAAGCCATCCTTTCCATCCAGCTTTTTTACTTTGGTTTCAAACGATGCCACTCGTTTTCGGCCTATACCAAAAACATTGAAAAATCCATCCCAAAATGATTTTGCTTCAGCATCCTCGCTGGTTTCATTTTCCCACTCCTTTGAAAATTCAACAGCTCTTGTTTTTATTTCGTTCCAGCTTAAGGGCATTTTGATAAAGTCGTTTGAAAAATGAGCGGTTCCGGATTGTCGGCGAATATGAGTTGATTTCTGTGGGAGGCCAAATTAAGCGGATATTTTGAAGAAGATTGACAGCTGACTAATTGCTTCCGAACATTCAAATTTGAACAAATGATTTCATCACCTGTTCAAACAGGGAGCAACCTGTGTTTTGGTGCAGTAACCATTCAAAAACCTCATTTCATATATTAATTTAGGTGCACAATAATTTGCAAAAAAAGTTTCTGCAAGAGTTTAAGTCCAATTTACATTCAGAGGAAGGCTCTACCCAGTTTTACCCCTCTCCTTTTCCTCAGAACTGGAAGCGGACAAAGAGGGTGTTTCGATCTCCTTTTCCAGGTTTAGAATCAACGATCGAAATGACCAGAGATCTGGTAATTTTTGCATCAGGATTCGAATTGGCTGAACATCCTCATTGGCTGAGATAGACAAAAATGAAATCAGCGCCACAGGGTTTTTCGCCAATCGGTCCCGCTTCAGGTTTAGCCCAATGGTAAGGTCCTTTATCCGCTCTTTCCTTCTATCAGAAAAGATGCCCTCGGTTCCGTTTTTCACTACTTCTTCAAAATGTTCCAAAAACAAAAAACCTGATCCAAGTTCCTCATAGGTTTTTGCAAATGTTTGGAAATCGGTCTTATCCACAGATAGACGAGCCTGAGGTCGGTCAGGAAATGACGCAGTAATCTTTTTGATCAATTCTTCGACAAGGCGATCGTGGTTGTGTAACACCAACACAAAACGAAAGGCAGGGGTGCGCAACATTTTAAACAGAGGCACAATCTCTTGGTCCAGATTGCTAGCCAACATATTGTAGTGAATATTGATCCGAAACCTCCACCAAAGGATTCAACCTTTTGCTGGCACCCTGGTTGTATTGCATCACCTCAAAATATTATTCTCGCCCATCCCATACACCAGGCACTTCTTCGAAGGTATTGGCTTTGCGGTAGGCATTGGAAGATTGGTTCATGGCAAAAAAAATCCTGTGCAAATCTACAATGTTTTGGTTGGGATTGCCCAGTGAAAGACCCCTGGCTTTTTCACTGGGTTAGCCGGACTCCGAACAGATGATCTCAATGTACACTTTCTCACAAATCAAAAATCGTTTTCCAAATTATCCTAACATTTCAACAATTCAAAACACTTCCCGGATATCCTGCAAAACCGGAATGATGCACAGCCGTTTTCTTCCTTCAACGGGGAGAATTTCCATCTTTCCCGGAACAGGTCACATGGATTCGTGTTGGCAGGATAATCCTTGATGGATGCGTACCAGACATCACCCCACATTCCGGAAAAGAGGAGCCCTTTTGTAATGGTTGTGTAATAGTTCGAAAGATGGTCCGACTAAGGCTTCCCTCAAACCAAATCCTGAACAGGAAGGTATCGCCTGTAGGTCGGTTCGTTGTGAATGTGAAAACCAATTTTTCGGTACACTTTCTCACCTTCGGCTGAAGCTCTTAATTCAAAAGCCGTAATTCCAGACTGCTTTCCAAGTTCGACAAGTTCATGTACAATTTGAGAGCAGATTCCCTTCCGCCGGTACCGGGGAACGGTATACATAAACAGAATAAATCCGACCGATCCACATTGGTCTTTGAAATGGCCGGGTTGCTTCCGAACCGCCAGGCAGCCGGTTCCCACGATTTCCTCACCCGATTTGGCCACAATGCACCGAAACAAAGGGCTGTCTAATTCGGCTTCAAAAAAAGCCTGCAAGTGGATTTCCAGATTGGGAACACTTTCCCGCGGTGTTTCCGGAAAGAACCCGAGCAGAAATTCGACTCTTCGCTTTATCAATTGGGGAATATCGGCTCTCGTGGCCATCTGGTACGTGATTTCTTCCGAAGACTTTTCCAATGGAAGGATAAAAAGCCAGGTGGTTTGGCCGAAATCTCCATCCAGCTCCTTTATTTTTTGAAAGCCCAGACGCTCATAAATATGCACCGCTGCCGGTTGAAAAATGGAGGAATGTAAGGCCAGTGTTTTCTCGCCTGAGTCCTTTGCCTGTTCGATACACAGACGGGTAAGGGCTTTCCCAATGCCTTTTCCTTCGTGTTCCGGATGCACACCCACGTACCGGATATGTGCCCAGTCGACGTCAAAAAATTTATGGGGGTTTCCGTGTGGCAAAAGAAACGCCATTCCCACCAGCCTGTTTTCAAATTCACACACAAAGCCCGTCCCTTTCGTTAAAAAATCGAGGTAGATTTCGTTGGTGTGGGCCTTCCTCATTTTTGCTGCAAAAACTTCTCCAAGCACGTCACTGTATTGCGAATATGCCAGCAACCCAAGTGCTTTGAGGTTTTCTATATCCTGGTTTTTTGCCTTCCTGTAGGTATAATTCATGACGACTTTATCTTAATTTTCAATGTATTCAGAATGCCCCTTCCCGGTATTTTCTCCCAGCCATTCCCAATCAAGTTTCATATAGATTTTACCTGATTGGAGCATCGACAAACGGGCAACTGCTCTTCCCGCTTTCAACTCATTATCGGTGGTGAGGCATTGATACATCATCTTCATCGATTCGTCTTCCATTTTAGCCAATACATTTCCTTTCAAAATGTTACCGCCTTCATATTCGGCACTCACCTGATCTCCTTCCTGTTTGTACCGGAATAGGGTATTTGAATCCACTTTGCCATGATCCGAATTGGTGACGATCCGGAAGGTTTTGTTGTTGAGATTGTATTTCATAGTTGTTTCAATGCGATTTCAATTTGCTGGTTGTGTGATTGATTGTGAAGGGCTACTTTTTCAAATTCCATTTGAAGGGTGCGCAGACCTGTTTCATTGTGAACGAATTCTTTAGCACCATACTGTTCAAAGAACTGGTCCACCAATTGGATATTCACTTCACGGCACATGGCATACAATTCCTTTTTTCCATCGAGAGGGGCATTCTGATAATCAAAGGCTCTGTCCCAGTCGTCCTGATTGAAGGCCCAGATTACTTGCTTTGGTTCGGCAATTATTTTTTTCAATCTGCCCACAAACAGGTATTCTGTATCGGTGAGATGGTGAAGAATTTGCCGGATGCTCCATTTTCCCTGGCCATAGGTCCGGGAGAGTTCAGAAGCGGTTAAATCGAAAGCTGAAATTGTTCTGGCTTTGGTTTCTGCCAACAGACGCAGAGTTTCGGATTTGGTCATGGTGGTTACTTGTTTTCTTTCTATGTCAGTGGTTTCATTTTGCCTGTTTCCCGCCAATGGAAAAGGTATGGTTGCGGTCATAGGCCCGTAAGCCACTTGTGCCGCTGCCATTGTTGCCAGGCCAGAAGGAGGTGCGTTTGTCGTGATGTTCAGGCATACCCATTAATTCTTAAAATAATCTTCTTCCAAAATGGCATACTCATAGTTGTCAATCCATTGTCCTCTGATGGGCAGTATCTTTCTGTGACGACCTTCCCTGATCAATCCGTTTTTTTCCAGGACTTTAATCGAAGCCTTGTTCTCAACTGCACATCCCGCACAAACCCGATGGAGTTTTAGTTCGTTGAAACAAAAGCTCAAAACGTATTCCACCACTTCGCTTGCATATCCCCGGTTCCATTGCGAAGGATGCATTTTGTACCAGATTTCGGCACTGAAGTATTTTGGTTTTCCCAATACAATGCCAACCAGACCAATAAAATCTTTCTGATCATTTTGAATCAGCCAGACAAATCGTTGCCTTGGATCTGTGGCCTGGTCCTGTATCATCGGCAGGATAAAGCTTTCTGTTTCCGAAAGACTTTTTGGGATCCCAAGGGTATTAAACTGATCCACTTCGGAAAAAGAGTGGAGAAGATGAATGTTTGGAATGTCTTCAACAGAGATTTCTCTCAGCGAAAGGCGATTGGTTTTGTGTATCATATTCCA
>DAIOVD010000067.1:0-5873 GCA_036759185.1 Catalimonadaceae bacterium
CGGCATTGCTGGTCGATATCAAAGGGCAGTTCCGTAAGAAGGCGGAAGGCTTTGAGTACTGGTCGCTGTAATCGGGTTAATCCCAGATCAGCCGAAAATCCAGCTCTACTTCACATCCATCCAACCGGAACGTGAAGATATGGTCAAACTCCTGTCGTTGGTAATGGCCTGAAGAATCCAGATCGTACACCTCATACGTCTCAGTTTCCGGATCCACCATAATGTAGTAAGCCACTTTTTGTTCCTGGTACAGATCAAACTTCGACGTCTGGTCTTTTTGCCGGGTTGATGGGGAAAGGATTTCAAAAATAACGGCAGGTGGTTCCATCAACCGGATTCCAGAAATGGGTTTGCAGACAATAAGTACATCGGGCTGTACGACGGTGTCATCCGAAATCTGCCAGTCAATCGGAATGTAGACTTTGCATTTGTCGCAATTTCTTTTCCGAAATTCAATTTGAAGTTCTGTAACAATCTGAACAGAAATTCTCTGATGCAAGCTGGATGGGGCCGGACTCATGCAATAGGGTACGCCATCAATCAATTCCCATTGATCCTGCCACCGTTCCCATTCAGCAACCTTGTGATGCCCGGCGTACAATCTGGTCTTTTGTCCCATTTTGCGAATGTAAATCATTCAGGTCGGATTGTCCCGCTTTATCACTACCTTTCATAGCACCGAAAACCGGTCCTGCCGATTCTGTTTTCCGTCATATTCCACTACTCTTCAACCTACAATTTTCATGACAACTGACACAACCATCAACACTGCTGCCGCTGAATCGTCCTCCACCAAACACAGCAATTATCTGGTTTTACATAAATACAGTGGTTTCGAAATCCGGGATTATCCCGCCATTCTCTATGCCAGTGTCCTCAAAAAAGGAAGAATGATGGAAGCCGGAAACGATGGCTTCCGCGATCTGGCCGGCTATATTTTCGGAGGGAACGAAAAATCGCAGAAAATGGCGATGACCGCTCCCGTCACCTTTCACCTCTCGCCAGATGTGGAAGACCGCATGGAAATGAGCTTCACCCTGCCGGACGGAGTCACATTGGCCAATGCACCAAAACCGGATTATCCACAGGTGAAAATTCACCAGGAAGCGCCGGTGCGACTGGCCGTACTTTCCTTTTCCGGTTTTGCCAACAACGAAAAAATCGAGGACCGGGCCGACCAGCTTCGGCTGCTTCTCAAAAAGGAAGGAATCAAATGGCTGGAGCCCTGCCGGTTTATGGCCTACAATTCGCCGTACCGGTTGTTCTTTCGCCGCAATGAAGTGGCGTTTGTGATCCAGAATTGATCGTCGTAAAAGTCCCGGATCATTCATACAACAATACTTCCGGACGGGGCAGGGCAAAATCCCGCACCTTCAGCCGGTAGCTGCTTACCGGATTCAACCGGATTCCGTCCTTTCCGCCCGGCAGATAGGGATAAATGCCAATGGAAAGTTCGAAGGTATTGAACACCAGATTCTCATTCCGAACCAAAAGTCCGACTGAAAAAGCTTGGTACAAACGACTGTTCAGCACCTCCTCCATATTATCGCCGATTTTGCCCAATCCGATAAACAGCACAGGTGCCAGACGGAAACCCAGCACATTGTAGGGCATGTAAAACACGGTTTCGAGATTGAGGATGGCCTTGCTTTTTCCTTTCACCGTGCTGCTGTTAAAACCGTACATCTGGCTGCCGTTCAGGTTTACAAACTCAAAAGGTTCACGATCGATCCCAAAAACGGAACTCAGTGAAGCAAACTGACGCACAGACCATTTGCCCACTCTGCCCAGATGGCTGAAATAGTTTACGTTTCCCCGCACCAATCCCCGGTGGATGTTGATTTTGTTGTAGAAATTTCCATACCCCAACTGAACCGCAAAATACCCCAGCGAAGGAACGAACCCTCCCATGGAAGCACTGGCGCCGGAGTAAAACAGGTTGCCGTTCCAGGTGTTCATCTGGTGGCCGGCCGTGGCCTGAAACGAAAATCCAATCGGCACATCTTCGTTCGCTCCAAACCGATACAGGTATTTTTCCTTGTAAAATTCCCGTCTGGAAATGCCGAAGGAAGCCAGAAATAAGGTCTGGTTGCTGTTCTGCCGGTAGACATCGGTATCCAATCCGGGTCGAACATGGTATTCGGTATGAACCGCCCGAAGTCCGGCCACCAGCGATGTACTTCGCTTCAGTTCTGATTTTCCGCTTTCGATCTGCCAGCTTTTTCCCAGCCATCCATCCACCACATCATACACCAGCGGAAACTGGTGCACCACATGCAATGTGTCGGTAAATGGATAAAAATATTCACTGGTCCGAACGGCAGAAAAGCCACCAGCCCAACGGGTTAAGGGTGAGAAAAACGGTCGGTCGAAATAGATTCCCACCGAACTCACATCACTTGTAACCTGGTAAATGAGGTTTGTGCTGACGAATGATTTCCGAAGGTTGAATAGTCCGTACTGTCCGCGGATCACCATTGAATTGTCGGAAATCCGGTAGCCCAGTTCCTGCCGGATGGAGGTGCCGAGTCCCAGAAAGTTCTTATCGGTAATCTGGAGATTGGGTGCTGTCGGGTCGAATCCGGATTCGGGAATGATGGACCATTGATCCTGCACCCAGACGGTGACATCGACACTGTCTTTGGAGGAAGGGTTCGATTTAGAAATGGGGTTGATGTAAATACGGGCATCGGTGATGTAGGGCGCCTGACGGAGAATACGTTCCGACTCGCTGATATCGAGGGCATTGAGGGAATCTCCTTCCCGAAAAAGAAGCTGGTTCCGGATAAGGAAAGCTTTGGAGCTGACGTGTGCTTTGTTTCCATAACCTTCATATCGGTTGCCGGGTCGCCTGGCTGTGTCGTTCACCGATTGCCCGAACGGATCGAGCACTTTAATGCGGAGTGTCCGGATAATTTTCCCTTGCTGGCCGGCGAACGGATCAACTTCTTTCACGGCTTTTGCATTCCGGGGTGGCTGCGGTTCCCGTCTTTCCACAATGATGGTCTTGAAAAGCCACTTCGCAAATTTCGAACGGTTCGATTTGATCTTCAGCTCCTTGTAAATCCGGTTTGAGTCAGGCTTCTGCAAAACCTGCGCCTGGACTTCCGGAATCCCCACAAAAAAGGACGGAATCCAAACGACGAGCAGGAGGAGTATGCGTCTGGTTTGTTTCAATAGGGTTGATCTCAGTTCAGGGTAGTGCAACAGGTAAAGATAGGTAGGGCAGATCAGAATAAATCCGGCAAATCCGGAATGAGAAAACAGAAACGAAGGTTTGCGCCTGTTATTCTGAAACAATCGGAAAGGAAACCACCTTTTAAGTATGATAATTATTCATACATGAAAAGTGTATTCCTCCTTGCCGAATGGCGAAAACTGGCCATGTTCAATTACGTGGTGGATCCGGAAATTCTCAAACCGCATTTGCCGGCCGGAACCGAACTGGATTTTTTTGATGAAAAGTGTTTTGTGAGTCTGGTTGGATTCATGTTTTTACGAACCCGTCTGAAAGGAATTCCGGTTCCGTTTCACCAGAATTTTGAAGAATTCAACCTACGGTTTTATGTGCGGCATCTGGACAATGGGGTCTGGAAACGGGGTGCGGTTTTCATCAAGGAAATTGTACCCAAACCGATGATCACTCTGGTGGCGAGAACCGTGTACAAAGAGCCCTATGAAACCAGGAAAATGGCGCATAAATGGGAAGAGCATCCCGATCATTTGTTCATTTCCTATTCCTGGAAAACCCGGCAATGGAACTCCGCTACCGTGAAAACAGGAAAGATTCTCACCGAAATTGAAACAGGATCCGAAGCTGAATTCATCACCGAACACTACTGGGGCTACACCCGGATTTCAGACAACGTAACCTCGGAATACGGAGTTGAACATCCCCGCTGGAAAATGTATGAAACCCTGCAATACAATGTGCAGGTGGGTTTTTTGGAAAATTATGGGAACGATTTTGCTGGACTTCAAAATGTGGAACCGTCCTCTGTTTTTGTGGTGGAAGGCTCCGATATTCTCGTTCGCGATGGCCGTATGCTTCGGTTTTAATCAGCCAGTTTTTGGTCAGGCTCCTAACTTGCTTTGAAACAAAGCGATGAATTCGTTCTCCGCTTTTCGCATCATTTCCGCGTCTGATTCACTCTTGTCGCCCAATCCGCACAAATGCAGCAAACCGTGGGCAATCACCCGGCAGTATTCTTCTTCGATTCCATTTCCAAGCGATTTTCCATTGTCTTCCACCCGGTCGGTGCTGATGAAAATATCGCCTTCAATCCGTCCTTCTTCTTCCGAATTATCAAACGTGATGATGTCAGTAAAGTAATCGTGTTCCAGATACTGGCGGTTCATTTCCAGCAATTCTTCATCCGAAACAAATACATAAGTGAGTTCACCCACTTTCATTTCATACCTGGCAGCCGTTTCTTTCAGACATAACCGAAGAACAGTACGATCGGGGAAGTTTTTCCGGGGAGCAGAGGTAAAGGAAATGGCCATATTCTATAAAAACCCAAAGAAAGTGAATTTGAATGGGTCGTCACCTTGCGGAAAAGAAGAAATTACATACGGCCGGCCACTTTATTGAGGGCTTCTGTTCGGTTGCTTACGTGCAGTTTTTCGTAAATGTTGTGCACATGCCGGCGGACGGTTTCCACTGATATGGAATAATTCGCTGCAATCTCTTTGTAGAGATATCCCTTCTCCAGCTGTTTCAGAATTTCATTTTCCCTTGGTGTAAGAGGAAAAAATTCGGTGGGCGAGTTACTTCCTTGTGGATAAAACGACTGAACCACCCGGCGGGCAATTTCACTGCTCATGGGCGATCCACCCTGGTTGATTTCCCGGATGGCATCGAGAATCTGTCCGGATGCGGATTTCTTGAGAATATACCCGCTGGCACCCGCTTTTAAGGCTTTAAAAATGCGGTCACTGTCCTCATAAATGGTGCAGATCAGACACTGGGTGTGAGGGAATTTCTGTTTGATTCTGCCAACCAGTTCAATGCCATTCATTCCAGGCATGTCGATGTCCAGCATCGCCACATCTACTTGCTGATCAGTGGTTTGAAACCAATTCCAGGCAGAGACTCCGTCCGGAAAAACCTGAAGACATTCCATTCCTTTGTCATAAGAAACAAAGGCTTCCAGGACCATCCGGATATCTTCCTGGTCTTCGGCAATGATTATTCGGATGGGTTGGTCTGGCATGTTGAGTAAAGTATAAATAAGAGGTCAAATTTCAGGCGTATCGTGCTACGATCCAATAACACGAACGTTGTATAAAGGGAGCTGAAAATGTGTCCGGAAACCGGTTTCAGAGGTAAACGTTATCGTTCCCCCAACGGCCAGAGCCCGCTCTTTCATGTTCTTCAATCCATTCCCGAATATTTCATGCTCTTCTTTTGTCATTCCTTTTCCATTATCCTCCAGCCAGATGTCCAGCGAATCGTTGTCCGCCAGAATCCGGACGGTAGCCATATCCGCTCCCGAATGTTTGAAAATGTTGTGGACCGATTCTTTCACTATGAGGAAAATGTTCCGCCGTAACTCTCCATGAATTTCGATTCCGGCCAGATGAGGAGAAACCGTGGCTTCCATTTTCAGATTTACCTGCCGCTCTTCAAACTGCGCTTTCACATACGACCGCAGATACGCAACAACCGGCTCCAACTGGTCGTTCCGGTCGTTGAGGGCCCAGACAATCGTGTTCAGGCTTTCGACCAGTTCGTCGGATCGAATCGCAATTTTCTGCAGCTCCGGTGGCGTTTGCTGACCCGTACGAAGCTTGAGAAGTTCGCTCAGCATCTTAATTGAAGTGAGTCCCGAGCCCAGATCATCGTGCATTTCCGCAGAAATCCGGTTGCG
>DAIOVD010000067.1:5973-8461 GCA_036759185.1 Catalimonadaceae bacterium
GGTTTTTTTCCGGCATCAGGTAGTTGAGGGCAGCAAATTCGATTTCGATATTCTGTTGTCTGTAATTCAGCTTCCAGGGTTTTCCGTCAAGTGGAAGGAGCTGTTCACCGCTGTCGCCCAGCAAACGGGCGGAAGAAATGACCACTCTGGGTGTGTTGAAATTTTCGGGTCGGACAAACCGGCTTACTTCATCAAAACCTTCCAGCCCACCAAAATACACGGTTTTTGTTTTCGGGTTAATGAAGGAGGCAAAGTGGTTGAACTCATTGCTTTGAAGTCCGTCACCCTCTGTAAACACACGGATTTTGAATGATTTCCGGTTGATGAGGCAAAGTCCTTTGTTGGTGCTGGCCCAGATTTCATCGCCTTTCTGAATGACCTGGTAGACCGATTCGTTTGGCATTCCGTCCCTGATTCCCAGCTGCCGGAAGTTGCGTGATTGTTTATCAAATACGAGCATTCCGGATCCGAATGTTCCGATCCACAGCTGATGATCTACATCAGCGATTCCATAAATGAGGGAGGAATACTTGCGGTCTTTGGGCCAGAGTTCCCAGATGCTGTTGTCGAATTTATTTGTTTCCGGGTCGTACAATGAAAAGCCCTGGTCGGTTCCAATCCAGATTCTGCCTTCGGAGGAAGCCTGAAAGCTATTCACAGAATTATTGATCAGGTTTTCATTACCTGTTCCGGTTTCGAGAAAATGATGTTTTTGTCTTCCGAATGCATCCAGCCGGTAGACGCCTCTGTCATCATATGTTCCGATAAGCATATCACCGTCCGGAAGCTCCATCATGGCACTGATCACACCGTCAACCTGACCAAAAACCCGTTCCGCCACATAAGAGTTTCCTTCCTGAATGATCTCAAAAATGCCCTGAGAAGTGCCGGCAAGCAGACGGTTTGTGGTTGTTTTCAAAAAAGAGTACACCACCTTTTCCCGCTTTCCGTCTGCAAACGGAATCCGTATGCTTGAAAACCGGTCTTTATTGAACAGGAAAAGTCCCCGTTCAGATCCCAGTATGAAATTCCGGTCGTCTTCTGTATAAATGGACCACACAATTTTCAATCCTTCTTCGTGCGACCGGGCATCGAAAGACCAGGACGAAAACTTGCTCAGCTGCGGATGCGTATAACACAAACCATTGGTGCTTCCGATCCAGACACCGCCCCATTTATCCTGCACCATTTCGCTGATGCGGTCACCTGGGTACCGTCCTTTGTATGGCAGCCCGACAGGAATGGGATTCGAATTTTTATCGAGGAGGGTGAGTTCTGAGTTCGCACCAGGAAGCCAGATTCTGGATTGTGAATCCTTCAGCCAGGCGAGAATTTCTTTGTCCGGAAGATCGTTCGCTTTTTCCCAGACCAGGCTGTTATTCTGAATCCGGAAGGTAAGTGGGCCCGATTGCGAGCAGGCCAGAACGCCTTCTTTCCGGGAATAAATCCGGTGGAAAAAACCGATGCCATTGGGTTCTTTCTGGAATTGTTCAAATGGAACTGACATCATGATCTGCTGTGTGGTAAGGGCAAACATCCCTTCGAAAGGAGTTGCCAGAAAGGCATTCCCGGGTTCATCAAAAGCGATGTCCAGGATCGGAAAGGCACGGTTCGTCCCAGGAATACGGTCAAAGGTTTGCACTGATTCGTCGGCAGGATTGTAAATGAGAAGTCCCTCATAAAAGCCAATCCAGATCCGGCCCTGCTTGTCCTCAGCCAGACAGTTTGCCTGGCTCCAGTTTTTCTTTTTCAGAGGAAGAGGAACCGGCATAAAAGTCTGTGTTATGGGATTAAGGCAATTCAACCCACCGCCGTATGTCGCAATCCAAAGAATCCCATTTTGGTCGCATAGCAGATCCGAAATGGCGCTTTGGTTCAGAGCAAGTGGATTCGCTCTGTCCTGATACCAGGTTTTAAAAAAAGTACCATACAGGCAATTGAGACCGTCGTGTGTTCCGACCCAGATTTTACCTTCATTGTCCTGACAGATGGCGGTTACGGAAGAAGTTGATAGCCCTTCTGCAAGCCCAAACTGACGGAATCTGGGAAATCCATCCTGGCTCTTTCCGTTGAAAGGCAGTAAAAGAAACAGGAAGGTGCACAGAATCCTTAACGAGGATTTCATTTGAAAATGAGAGGATTGACAGCAGCAAGATTTCGCAAAAAGATCCAGAACTGCAAATGCTTCTGATCAGGCACCTGCCCGGTCACGGATCCCAATGGATTCCCTGATTTCATTGCTGGTCAGGGTCGATTTATCATGGCTCCATCCGGGTGGATTCCAGATGTATTTCCATTTTAATTTCCAGGGCAGGGGCTTTTTCAGATCCTGAAACAGTTTTGCCCATTCTCCGAAAATAACTTCAGAAGGCGATCCTGTTTTCAGAGGGGTTGTTAATCCAAATACCGGCTTTTCGGTCTCTTCCTGAAATGTTCCGAAAATCCGGTCCCAGACTATGAGAACCATCCCCATGTTTTTGTCCAGATA
>DAIOVD010000067.1:8561-20990 GCA_036759185.1 Catalimonadaceae bacterium
TCCCAGATTGAGAAAGGTGCACATCAGGTTGGTGAGGGTATCTTTGGTGGAGTAGGTTTTGGTATGCTGAATGGACGAAATCAGCATCTCTCCCAGAATAAAGAGGATGTAAACCGGAGTTTCAAGCAGCAATAACCAATGTTCGCGAAGCATGACCGGAAAGAGGACTGGAATCAAAGACTTTTCTTTTCAAAAATAACGTACGCAAACCGGCCATCCGGCGCCTGAAACACCTGAAGCGTCTGGTATTTGCCACTGCTGGCGAAATATTCATAAGGCACACCCCGCTTGTAATTTGGCCGGTATCCGTAATGACTGTCCCATAAAACCAGACTTCCGATTGGTGCCTTTTCCATTGTGGCGGTGTCGGCAATCACAATTGGTTCCGGAGTAAACTGTTTTTCAACTTTCCCCAGAAAATAGTAGAACATGATGTGGGTGTTGTACATCGGTTTGCCTTTATAGCCAGCTTCATTTTGTTTGTACCAGCTGGCCACATCCTGGCAGATTTTATCCTCGTCACTGAGCTTGATGGGTTTCACATTCACCAATGCCATGAAGGCACAAAGGACAGCCACCAGAATGGTCTGAACGGTTTGTGATACCGGAATGAAAACCAGAGCCGATGCAAAAATTGCCCCAACGAGAGGAATATTGTCTGATTCTTCCGTGAGCTTAAGGAAGTTGTGTTTGTAGGTGAGGAAAACACCCACCAGAATAATGTAGGGGATGATGAAGTAAAACAGTTTTCCTTTCTCCTTCAGTTCTGTGATGGTTTGAAATGCCAGGGCACCGCACACGGCCACAAGTGGAGAAATGATGCACATGTAACGCAGGTTGCCTCCGGTTGCAGGTCCGATGTGGAATTCTTCCCAATTAAACAGGCAATTAATCAGAAAGAAACCCAACGTTGCCACCAGAATAACGGGTTGGTTGATTTTCTTATTCAGGGCCATTTGTGCCAGATAGAGCACAAACATGGTGAGGGCAATCGGGCCGAACACAACCGCCGAAGTGAGGAAATAATGGTCAAATCCCATCCGGGCATAGGCATCTTTCAATGTGTCGCTTGTACCCAGGATCTGGTTCAACAGATACAATGGATCGCCGTACAACACATAACCCGCAAGGTTTTGAAGAAGAGGAAACAACGCAATGGAAAAAGCCGAAAACCAGTATTTCCTGAATAACAGATGAACACCAAACAATGCCGCAATCGGATAAAACTCCTGGCGGATGGTACAAATGAGACCCACCAGTATGGCTGAAGCCAGCATTCGGGAGGTGGTGTAAAGATAAAAGGAGAGGATCAGCAGAAAGGCAGCAGGGAATTCAGAATAGTTACGGAAGGACAGCGATATCCATAAAGGCTGAG
This sequence comes from Catalimonadaceae bacterium, assembly GCA_036759185.1. GTDB lineage: Bacteria > Bacteroidota > Bacteroidia > Cytophagales > Flexibacteraceae > CAMDMI01. Next base: position 9,937 of record DAIOVD010000067.1, read on the forward strand.
TGGCCAGTAAGATAAACGCGATCCAGGGATTGGATGCCCCCAGTTTCTGAGCCGATTTGTAAGCGAAAAAACAGGAAAATGCCGCAAAAGCACAGTTCTGAAGGACCACCAGTTTCTGTCCGCCCAGTACCGTCAGTACATAGAGAATTTTGTAGCCCGGTTTCGCCCAGTTGCCCATAATGGCATTGGGATCATACCAGAACCGGAGCATCGAAAGATAATGATTGGCCTCATCCTGCTGATAGAACCCTTTTGATTTAAGAGAATAAGCAAAATACAACAGGGCCAGAACGCCGGTCAGAATGAGGGGGAGATTGTCTCCTTTCGCCTGACCTGTGGTTCCGGGAAGTTTATCGGCTGTGGTGTTCATGTACAATACGCTAATCGGGCCTCAAAGGTAAGATTGCCAGTGAATTGTTTGCAAGCAATAATCTTCCGGAAGCGGAAAGAGGACAGAAGGCAGAATCAGGGTTTGAATCCACTCTCGGAGAAGATTTTCCTGGCATCTTTTTCAGCCATCACCTTTTGAAGCGGGATCTTTTTATCGATGGCCCACTTGCGAACAATCTGCCAGCCCAGCCACCTGCCGACACGACCGGGACATTGTTCGCCGATTTCCACCACATTCGGCCGTTCATCGCAGTATTTTTTGATGAGGAAAAGGTCCGTGGAGAAAAACAGATTCTTATCCAGGTAATGTGCCCAGATGGTTTTGAGATTCTCGTCCACATCTTTCAGCTGTGCCTCGGTAAAACCAGTCAGCAGCGTATCCTGAAGGCAGGGCATGGTCTTTTCCATGAAATAATAGACCCGTCCCCATTTGAGCATTTCACCCATCATGCTATTGTCGAGCATGTCAATTTCGCAATAGCGGTCGGCCATCACCATCGCAATTTCCGGAACCAGAAACCGCTTTTTCAGTCTTCGAAGAATGTAATTCGGGATTTGAGGCGGTCGGTACCGGGAAGAATCGCTCAGAAAATACTCCAGTCCGATCACAAGGACGGAATCCTTTACTTCCAGATCCACCCCAAAACCAGTCACCACAGTGTACACAGGTGGTGCATGAAATTTTGGGTAGTAGTGGCGGATATGACCAAACAGATCGGTCAGGTCGCCTTTCAGCCAGGCGAGGTCCGCAAATTCACGGTCCACATCCTGGTTCATCGTGTCGATGTAGGGATCGCGGCTTAGTTTGAGAAAGTCCTGGATCAGAATACTGTCGTGCGGAAGCTTCGACCGCTGAAGAAATTTTTCTGAAAGAAGAGGATAGCGATCCAGAAACAGACGGGTACCAAGAGTGTCGCTTAGCGTCTGAATGCTGTCTTCCAGCCGGATAAATGTGAGATCCTTTTCCAGAGGAGAGGTTCCTTCATCTTCCCGGCAGGTTTTTTTTCCGCAGGCATTCACCAAAGCAACCAAACAAAGAATTATTATTGTGGCCTTAAGTCTCAGGGATTGGTCAACCAGTTTCATTTTCAACATCGGCCGCAATTTTAACTTCATACGCACATGAAAAACAATGCAATTCTTCTCCTCCTCTTACTCCTGGCTTCAAACCAGATTTTCGCACAAGATAAAAAGTTTAAACTGGGTTTACGCTTTGCTCCCAACATTGCCATGAACCGGGTGGTGGACCTTCAGGAAAAGGATGGTTTTTCGTTCAATAACAATGGAGCTGGTGTGCGATTCTCGGCTGGCGTTACCGGTGATTTCTATTTTGGGAAGAACTATTCTTTTTACACAGGCCTATGGTACACCGTTTTGCGGACCGGGATGAAGTATGACAGTGTTGGAAGTTCATTACCTGACAATGGAAAATCGGTTTACAATCTGCAATATCTTCAGATGCCGGTTGCTTTGAAGCTGTTCACCAATGAAATTGGCACAGACTTGAAAATGTACTTTGTTATTGGAGGGACGCTGGGGGTCAAAATCGATGAAAAGGAGAAATCCTGGGAGACTTCCGAGTTTTCTTCAGCTGAAAAACCATCCAAAGGAAGTGGTCATTCCTTCGGAGATGTCGGACTTTTATTAGGTGCCGGTGTGGAATACCAGATGGGCGAGGCGACTACCTTGTTTTTCGGTCTGTCATACAACCGTGGTTTGCTTGACATTGCTTCTAAAAAAGGACCAATGTGGGTAGCTGAAAGGGATGCTTCGGATTTTTATAAAATCAGCACCAGCCTTTTGAGTCTCGAAGCAGGAATTAAGTTCTGATTTGATTCAGATCGCAATTTTCTGTTCCGGCTCAGGCAGCAATGCCGAGGCACTGATGGCACATTTTCACCACCATCGCTCCATACAGGTGGCTGCATTGGTGGTGAACAATCCGCGTTCCTACGCTATCAACAGAGCTGAAAAGTTTGGTGTCGAAGGACAGTATTTTTCAAGAAATACTTTTGTTGAAAGTCCGGATGTCATTCTACAATATCTAAAGGACAAAAACATTTCCTTTATTCTACTGGCCGGATTCCTGCAATTGATACCCGAAGTTCTGATTTCGAATTTTCCAGACAGGATTCTTAATATTCATCCTGCCCTTCTTCCTTCTTTTGGAGGACCGGGGATGTACGGGCATTTTGTCCACGAAGCAGTCAAATCGGCTGGTGTTTCAGAAACCGGACTTACCATTCATTTGGTGGACGAAGAATACGATAAGGGAAAAATTATTTTTCAGGCGACATGCAGGGTTGAAAAAGACGATTCTGCGGCCGATATTGCAGCCCGCGTTCTGGTGATGGAGCACATCCATTATCCGCTTGTTGCTGAATACGTTATACAAACCACTTCAAAAAACGACATTACCTTCATATGATGGAACTCTCCAAAATAGCTGCTATCGCAGGCCAAAGCGGTCTGTATGTCATTTCATCTCCCTTAAAAAACGGGGTGTTGATGGAAAGCCTGGACGAGAAGAAAGCCAAGTCTGTTGCCAATGCCACCAGCAAAGTTTCGATCCTGTCTGAGATTTCGATCTACACCATTACGTCCGATGGTTCTGTTCCTTTGGAGCAGGTGCTGAAAGCGTTGTACGTGAAGTATGGAAAAACTCTTCCGGCGACCGCAAAATCAGACGGAGCCGATTTGAAAAGTCTTCTGAAAAGTGTTTTGGAAGATGTGGATTTCGACCGTGTTTATGTTTCAGATATAAAGAAGCTGACTACCTGGTACCACATTCTGGCTGAGCATGCCACCGAATTGTTGAAATCAGAAGAGCCTAAGGCTGCAGAAGCTCCGGTCGCAGAAGCTGCGGGTGAGCCTGCAAAACCGAAAGCTAAAAAAGCACCGGCCAAAAAAGCAGAACCTAAGGAGAAGAAATAAGAATGGAACCTGTTTCAGGTTTCTTGTCTCCGCCCCAAAAATTATGCAAAGTCTGAATCGTGTCAAGCTTCGTGACGGTACGTGGCTGGATGTAACCGCTATCCTTAGGAAAAAGCAGCAGGACCATTCAAATCTGGATTCTTCGGAAGCAACGATGGCCTCTGTGCAACACGCTATTTTATACGCCCGGAATATCCTTCCCGGTGCAGGAGATTCACCGGATTATCTGGAGGCAGGCTTTGCCGATTTCCTGGAAGCACCGGGCATTGAAGCCATCGACCTTTCGCAGTTTTCCGGACGATTGAATTCCCGCATTCTGATTCATTTGGGAGAATCCCGACGGGCTTCCGAAATTCAGGTTCAGATCATAAACTGGGATGGATCCCTGGCCATGGATGGATTCGCAGAACAGGGACTCTTTTCCACAGAGTGGATTTATTCTCTGCCCAAAGACAATCCACAACCCTGGGCCAGAATCCGGGTTTCTGTGCGAGCCTAAGATTGTTTTCCGCAATTCTTCATAAATATCTGAAACGACAGGTCCGGTGGTTTATCAGCCGGATCCGTGAAGATTTATGATCCTTCTTCCATTGCATCTCCTGACTGGGCTTCCAGTCTACCCAGATTTCGTTGGGCTCAAACACTTCAAGGGCATTGCCGATGGTTTTGTATCCGGCCTGTAAAACGACGAGAGCCTCTATCCGGATTTTTTTGGGCGGTTGTCTTCGGTTGAGGTAGTTCGATAAAAATAAATACGATTTTCCCTGCCACACCACGAGACGGGTTTTCCTTTGATTCGTTTTTTTATCGGAGGAAATCACTTCTCCGGTGTCCAGTCGGGTTACCACATTCAGCATGTGCATGCCTTCTTTGAGGGCCTTTACTTCAAATGAGCGGTCCTTCTTTGCTTCTGATCCGGAAAGCAGCGACAAACTTGCATTCCTCCCATCCAGGTTCCCCAGCATCCATTCTTTGCTGGTGCGCATCACAAATGTGCTATTGCGTTCATTCCACATCCGGAAATTGTCGATGGCCAGTGTGAGGCAGGAAACGAAAAGGAGCAAAAGGGCATTCCTTAAAAAGCGGTAACCGGCATAATGGAACCAGAAATGGAGGGCAATGAGAAAAAGGAAGAGCAGAAAAAGGGTGTACCATGGCATGTAGATGTCAGCAATGCTGCTATACGGAAGCTGTTCGATGAAAACCACAAATCCATTGAGAAAGGCCAGAGTCCAGTGAATCACCCATCCCACTATTTTAGCCAGAGCAGAAAACGGGGAAACAAGTAAAAGCACGATTCCCGCATAAATCAGGGCATTGCTCACCGGAACCGCCACCAGATTCGCTAGCAGAAAATAAACCGGGAATTGGTGGAAGTAATACAGAATCACCGGAAAGGTAGCAATGGTAGCCGCCAGCGTAACGGCGATTCCTTCCCAGACAGATTTCAACACCCAACTTTTTGGCCGCCAGAAATCCAGAATGGGTCGCTGAAAACTGACGATGCCATAAACCGCAGCAAATGAAAGCTGGTACCCAACATCAAAGACCAGATCGGTATCAGCAAACAACAGAATGAGTGTGGCAAAGCACAGTCCGTTGATTGCCAGCGGAGGTTTCTTAAACAGATCATTCAGTTGCATCACGGAAAAAACCGTCACTGCCCGAAGCACGGAAGGACTCAAGCCAGTCACCAAAGCATAAAACCAGAGAAGGCCAATGATCACCAGAGAAAATGCCCAGGCGCCGGTTTTCCAGTTTCGGATCCAGCCAAACACAAAGACCAGACAGCCGAAAATCAAACCCACGTGCATCCCTGACACAGCCAGAATATGAGTGACCCCTGCCGCAGAATAAGCTGCTTTCAATTCCGGATCAATTTTCCGGCGGATGCCCAGCAATAAAGCAGAGAGCATGTAGCCGTCGTTTTTTTCCGGTACATGTTTCATCAAGGCCTGTTCCAGAAATGACCGGCATTGCTGAGAGACTGATCTCAGAAGAGTGGGCCTGGATGGCAGAATATGAGCAAACTGCCCGGGCTTCAGAAAAACCTGGTAGTAAATGCCCTGCCGTCCGTAAAAAGCCGCCGCATCGAATTGCCCCGGGATTCCGGGTTTTTCAATGTTGGTCAGTTCCCTGGAAACCAGCAACCGGTCGCCGTTTTTTAGATCGGATTGCTGTCCGGAAAATTGCAGCAAAACCCGCTCATCGGTTTGCTTCCAGACGGTATCGTTGTTGCCAAAATCCACGTGAGCAAGGCAACGAAGTTTTCCGTCTGCCTGTAATCCATAGCTTTCGATGACGGTGCAGGAAAAGCGATGCAAACCGACCGGATGCTCGGTGGAGTTCTGATAACCGGCTGCCGCCGCCCCGATCCAGAAGTACAGCAACCAGCCCCAGAGCGTCCGAATTCTGCCAATCCATTTGCTCATTGCCAGAGCCACATGACGGAAGCACAGCAAAATGGCACCGGCAATCAGTGGAATTCCAGCCCAGATAAGGACGGGAGCAACCGGAAAATAATTGGTAAAAAGAATGCCGGCACAAGCAAAAACCAGCATGGGTAACAAGGGATTCTCATCCCATTGATACATCAATCGTATTTTTTTCATCCTCAGTTAGTTTGGATGCAAAAGTAAAAGCCCTTTGCTTCTGACCAAAAAAAGAGGAAGTCTGTCCTGAAATTATTTAGGATTCCGTGGATTCAGCACTCACTGGTTCTGTCTTCTCACCCGACTTTAATTCGGGCTGCGTCCACTTATGATTGAAAATAAGCAGGGTCGTTATCGAGCAGAAAATGGTGGCATCCGCAACATTGAAAATGGGCCAGAAAGCATAGTACTGTCCGCCAAAAAACGGGATCCAATCCGGCATAAATCCTTCCCAGATATCGAAATAGATCATATCCACCACCTGACCATGTAGCCAGGGTGTTGGACTGCCATCCGGCGCATTTCCAAGTAAAACGCCATAGAAAACAGAATCAAAGAGATTGCCGACGGCCCCACCCAGAATAAGAGCAATGCAGGTGATGTACCCAACCGGCATTTTGTTCTTAATGAGATAAACCAGATAATAGCCGATTCCACCCATGGCGATGATCCGGAAAGTAGTTAGCATAAGCTTGCCATTGTCACCTCCCAGTTCAAGCCCAAAAGCCATACCTGGATTGAGCGTGTAATGCAGTTTAAGCCAGTTTCCCATCAGAATAATCTGGCCCTGAATGCCGTATTCCATGTTGAAATGAACCAGCATTTTGGTGAGTTGGTCAAGACCCAGAACAAGGAGACTGAGTCCGAAATATTTGATATACGGATTTTTCAAAATCGGGCGGATTACATCATTCGCTGGATGAGTTCTTCTACCGTGTGCCCTTCGGCTTCGGCTTTGAAATTCCGGACTACACGGTGCCGCATAACCTCCAGAGCGATGGCTTTCACATCTTCGATGTCAGGTGAATATTTTCCAGCCATGAGAGCGTGGCATTTGGCTGCCAGAATCAGACTTTGAGAAGCCCGTGGTCCTGCTCCCCACTCAAGGAAATCGTTGGCTTCCTTTGCGGCCATTTCTGTGTGCGGGCGGGTTTTGGAAACGAGGCGCACTGCGTATTCTGCCACATTCTGTGTCACCGGAACCCGGCGAACCAGATGCTGGAAGGCAATGATTTCTTCTTTCCCCATCACCTTTTTCACTTCCGGCTTCACATCATTGGTGGTTGCCTGAACAATTTTCACTTCATCCTCAAAACTTGGATAACCCACTTTGAGATTGAACATAAATCGGTCGAGCTGGGCTTCCGGAAGCGGATACGTTCCTTCCTGCTCAATCGGGTTTTGTGTGGCCAGAACGAAGAAAGGTTTTTCGAGTGGATATTTCTGACCGGCTACCGTCACGGCATATTCCTGCATCGATTCGAGCAGGGCTGCCTGAGTTTTTGGAGGTGTCCGGTTGATCTCATCAGCCAGAATGATGTTGGCAAAAATGGGACCTTGAACAAACTTGAAATTGCGGTTTGAATCCATGGTTTCAGAACCCACAATATCTGAAGGCATCAGGTCAGGGGTAAACTGGATCCGGTTAAAACTGAGATCCAGTGCCTGCGATACCGTATGAATCAGTAAGGTTTTAGCCAGGCCGGGTACTCCAACCAGGAGGCTATGACCCTGAGAAAAAACCGAGATTAAAAGGGAACGGACCACCTGATCCTGTCCGATGACCACTTTTCCAATTTCCTTCTGAAGGGTAACAAAGGATTCATTTAATGCCTGGGCGGCTTCCCCATCGTCTTTCCAGTTCATTTTATTTTAGTTCGTCGTAGTTTCGTTATAATTCTTCGTCTTTCAGAATCTCACAATCCGCGTAGTCTTTATCACGGCTTATGAAAACTTCTGATTTGGTTTTTTTGAACCATGCTTTGATGGCTTCTCCTTTTTTCTTCTCCAAAGCCGCCATCTGAATTTTCTGGTAGTCTTGTTTCAGATTGGCTTCATGAGGTAAAAGCCGGCTCTTAAAGTACAGTATCCGGGCACCCTTTTTACCATCTTCTGATTTGTACGGCATTGGGCGGGTATAATCGCCCGGTTTTAGGGAATCAATGGTAAAGAAGATGGAAGGATCGAGGTTCTCAGTTGGAATGCGGGTAGTTCCGGTTTGAGGATCCAGAAAGAAGCCTCCGTTGTTGGCAGATTCTTTATCTTCGGAGTACTTTTTGGCGGCATCCTCAAAGCGAATGCTGTCAGCGATCAGGGCAGTACGAAGGCTATCCAGCGTATGAAAGGCACCTGCCTGGTCTTCTTCACCGGCTTCCGGTTTAATGAGAATGTGCCTGGAGCTGTATTCGTTTCCTTTCTTCTCCAGTAATTGAATGAGGTGAAAACCGAATGGCGATTCTACAATGTCACTTAATCCCATGGGTTCGAGTTTCAGAGCTGCAGCCTCGTATTCCGGCACCATGGCACCTTTCCCCCAAAAACCCAGGTTTCCTCCTTCTTTGGCCGATCCCGGATCCTGAGAATATGCTTTCGCCAGAAATTCAAAGTCTTCTCCTGCTTCAATCCGTTTCTTCAGATCCTCGAGCTTTTGTTTGGTTTCAAGCTTCTTCGCCCGGCTGATTTTACTATACCGGATGATTTGTCCGACTTCAATTTCAGTGGAAAAAAAGGGCAACGAATCTTTTGGAATCTCATTAAAGAAACGCTTCACTTCATTGGGTGTAACCTTGATGTTTTTGCTGATGCTTTCCTGAACCTTCTGAATCACCATCTGGTCCCGGACTTCCTTTTTAAGTTCAGCTTTGAACTGCTCGATCGACTTTTTGTAGTATTCTTCCAGTTTCTCTTTCGACCCGATCGCCTGGATCATATAGGCCATCCGCCTATCCAACTGGTCTTCCACAAAGTTGTCTTCCACCGCTACGGAATCGATTTCCGATTTTGCCAACATCATTTTATTGATCAGCAACTGCTCAAATACTTTGCATTTGAGAACGTCGGAAGGCATTCCTGTGTTCTGTTGTTTGGCCTGAAGAAATCCCAGTTCGACTTCTGATTTCAACAGAATCTGGTTGTCCACCCTGGCAACAATTTTATCTACCACAGGCCCGCCCTTATATTGGGCATTCACGGTAAACCCTCCGGAAATTAGGAGGCAGACCTGCCACAGGAACCAGTAAGAGGAGAATCGAAAAACCAGAGGTAAACGGATCATAAGCAGAGGTCAGGAAACAAGAAAGGCGAACCTTGAAAATCGGTCCGCCTGTTTCGGTTTCAAAACCGGGTGTAAATTATTTGGTAATCAGTTTTTTAACAAGAGCTTCGTCAATCTGAACCGGATTTTTGGATTTCATTCCATCGATCCATTCTTTCTCCAGATAGTTCTGGTAGTCAGAAATAACAGCACCACGGGCTTCTTCAAATGTTTTCATGCGGGGTGCTTCGATGGCATCCACCACAATGTAATTGATTCGTCCGTTCGATTCGATGGTGTAATTTCCCTGTTTCCATTCTTTCAGCTGGTCAATGGTTTTGTTCTCATCTTTCTGGAACAAACCTTCGGTCACATTCAGGCTCAATGGTTCAGCCGCAGAAGCCAGACGCTCCATGATTTTCGCTGAATTGGAGAACACCCGGAAACTCACCCGGCGACTATCATCCGGTGTTGCCATAAAATGTGCTTTGCCGGAATCTTTGATGCTGATTCTGGAACGATCAACACCCAGACTCACCAGAGAATCAACTACATGATTGGCTCTTTTCAGAGATACGGCTGCTTTTTCATCTTTGGCTGCAAAACTGTGGATTTCCAGCGTCAGAGATTTGTCCCTTTTCAGGTTGTCCGCATGGCTTTTCAATACGTTGCCATTCACAAATCCGACTTCTTTGTTTTTTACTTTGAATTTCACAGGCTCAAAACGCAGATCGGTCACTTCAAATTTACCGGCGGCCAGTTTTGCTTTCACATTATCCAGCGCTTTCTGGTTGGAAGCGGAAAAAATGGTTGCCTTAATCCGCTGGTTCCAGTTGTATTTTGATTTGTTTTCACCATGATATTTCCGAAGCCCGGCCGTATCTTCCAGTGCTTTGGTCCACACTTTCTGATCCATCAGAGTAAACAGCAGGATTCCGTCACGGTATTCTTTCACCAGCATCCGGTAATCTTCGTACTTCTCAGTGAGGTGACTTTCTTCATAATCAAGAATGGCTTCATCTTCAAAGTCTTTGAACATGAGTTTCATCTGATAGTCCAGTGCTTTTGACTTATTCGCCTGTTGTTTTTTCTCAGCCACTTTCCAGAAATCACGAAGGGTGTATTTCTTTTCTTTAATGGTCAGAATGATTTCATCCAGTTTTTTATCGGCCATATCATATTTCCATTTGCCGCTGGCCAGGCTTGTGTCGGCTTTGGAACATGCATAAGCGATTAATGCCTTGTTTTCAACCATTCCGTTTTCCTTGCGGAGTCTGCCCAGCAAAACAGAACGGTTCAGTTCCGAACGTGAATCCTTTGAAACTTTGGTCTCCAGGGTTGCTTTCAGTTCATCAAAAGGCTCGAGCAACTTGCGGTTTTTCAATCTTACAATGTGCCAGCCAAAAGGTGTCTGGAACGGTTCTGAAATATTACCAGTGTCTTTCAACGCAAAGGCAGCGTTTTCAAAGGACGGTACCATCGTTCCGGTTCCAAAAGCGGGCAGAACACCTCCTTTGGTCTTGGAGTCGGTATGGTCTGAAAACTCAAGAGCCAGATTGGCGAAGTTTTCTCCCTGCTTCAGTCTTCCATGAATATCATAGATTTTTTTGCGGGCAGCAATCGAATCTTCTGCCGGCATTCCCGGATTGGCCCGCACCATGATGTGCGCTACCGTAATTTGTCCCTGAGAAGCACGGCGATCAAGTACTTTGATGATGTGATAACCAAACTGTGTCCGTACCGGATTGGAAATAGCACCTTTGGCGGTTTTGTAAGCCACGTCTTCAAATGGGTACACCATCTGCATAGCAGTAAAAAAGCCCAGGTTTCCGTCGTTGTATTTGGCTGACGGATCTTCTGACTTGTCTTTCGCCATTTTTTCGAAGGATTCGCCACCCAGAATCTTTTTCCGGATGTCCATGATTTTATTGAATGCCGCCAGTGTGTCTTTCGGATCCGCTTTGGCATCGCATTTAATCAGAATGTGTGAGGCATTTACTTCCTCTTTCATTCGGTTGTAGGCTTCATCCACCAGCTTTTGAGTC
>DAIOVD010000068.1:0-20898 GCA_036759185.1 Catalimonadaceae bacterium
GCTCCGGACCTTCCGTCGCCGTTCTGATGTGACAAAGGTGTGGGACGGGATTTGAATAATAAAACGGAATACCGCGTCGATTTTTCGAGTCCAATGAATATTTACTAAAAAATTGCGAAAAAGGTCGATTTTGAAAAATCGAAGTAAATGGTCGTAATTGCCTTTAAAAAATTTGGCTCTATCCGTAAAAATATTTAAAAAATTACGGGATGTCGCGTCTAAAAACGACCAAAACTGACAAAAATCATGAAATTATTTTTTGGCGAATCCGGAAAATGAGTTCAAAATTCAAAGTTTAAGGAGGAAAGAAGGAAGAATTAAGAGTGAAAAGTTTAAGGTTAAGAGTGATGCCAGTGGAATTGCCTTCCCGTTAGGCTTAGACCTCGGTCTGCTTCAGTTCGAAACCTTGCAGAAGTTCCCTCTCTGGAGCCTGTCCCGATTTTACATCAGCAGGGTAGGGGGGGCTGCATTCATCCTAAAATCCCATAATCCTAAAAATCCTAGTCCAGACAATTAAGGGCAGTCAACCCATTCCATATTTCGTACCTACGGCACTTTGGCCCACGCTTGTTTTTTGTTTCTACCAAATGCAGGCACTTTAAGGCGCCAGTGAAATTGCATTATTGTATTACATTCATAATTCATAACTCATAATTTGGCACCACTGTAAGCAACCCTCATCACTCATCAGGCATCACAAATCACGCATCACAAATCAAACTTCATTCCGTTCCTCCCAGTTTTAACTTTTATGCTTTTAATCAGACATTTATCGGTTTGCCTGCACGAATCGGTTTGGGTTTGGCCATTGGCATTTTTCTGCCTGTGGCTTTATAGTAGGCAATGACTGCGCTGATTTTTTGCCTCTCCTCTGTTGAAATAGGAGTAGGATCGACTACAAAGTCAATTCCTTTTGGTTCTTTTATATAGCCCATTTTTATTCAGATTCAGTTGGAAAATACTTTCGGATAAGTCGAAGAGCTTCTTTCGGGAAGATGACCATTTTGTGGCCTCCTACATGAGTTGCTCCTAACATTTTTTCATAATGGTCAATCAGTTTGGTCTTGGAAGTAAAGGAGACGAATCCTTCATATCCTTTGTCCCATGAAGTTTTGCAGGTGAAAGCAAATAAGTTACCGGGAACTCCTTCATATAGTTTATTGCTGCCAATGTTAAATGCTGCACTTTCAATGAGATGCAAATAGAAATGATCGTTGAAATCACTAATACTCAACAAGCCCTGGATAATTTCCGGATTGTTCCGAATGGTTAATTTATAAACTTGCCTGTCTGATTGTTTAACCTCACTCGCCCAATTGAAAAGCCATCCTTTACTTTTCGTCATGTTTTTCAGGTCAGCTTTTGTAACTAAGGTGGACGTCTGTAGGAAAACTATCTCCTGAAATTGTGTTTACAATGCTGTTGGTCAGCTTGTCTATTTCAACATCAATGTGATATTTCGCTGGTTGTGCCACTATTCAAAAGTACAAAAATGCGGACATATTTTGATTTTAAATGATCGTCGTTTTCAGGAATCCCTGTCAGACGTAGACTTGTGTGTACGAATGCGTGAGCGATTTTTAAATTCGCACACACCTTGACGTAGTTAAAAACTACACCAAGCCGTCTTTTTGGGGGTATTGAATGCCAAGCTGTAAACGTAATCTGGAATCGAATCCCGGAGGGATGACATTATGAGTGGGTTCAAGCAATCCAGGAGTTACCAGTCTCGTGTCACCCCGCAGGGTTCAGTTTAATTTGATTCGATCAGGCTATCATAAAGTCACTCTTCCAGGGTTGGTTGGAAGCCCAAAACAAAAGGAGTTTCCGTTGTCTCTTTCCTTTTCCTTTTGACTTTTGAGTTCTTACTTTTCAATTCTTAAAGCAACCCATTCAATATTTCGTACCTACGGCACTCTGGCCCATTGTTGGTTATTGTTTCTACCGATAGCAGGCACCTAAAGGCGCCAGAAATTTCCCCAATTACATTTCATTTTTGCATTCATCCTAAAATCCCATAATCCTGAAAATCCTAATTCAGACAATTAAGGGCAGTCAACCCATTCCATATTCCGTACCTACGGCACTCCGGCCCAATATTGATTCTGGTTTCTACCGATAGCAGGCACCTAAAGGCGCCAGAAATTTCCCCAATTACATTTCATTTTTGCATTCATCCTAAAATCCCATAATCCTGAAAATCCTAATTCAGACAATTAAGGGCAGTCAACCCATTCCATATTCCGTACCTACGGCACTCCGGCCCAATGTTGATTCTGGTTTCTACCAATAGCAGGCACCTAAAGGCTTAGGAGTATTTCTGTAAAGTACTGCCCTGTATTTCATTCATCATTCATAACTCATAACTCATCATTCATCACTCATCCCAAATCACGAATCAAACTTCGATCCGTCCCATTCCACGCCATCCGGGAAAAGGGCCGATTGTCGTTTTCGCATTTCGGATGCAATGAGGGCGCTGTTTCCGCCTTGTTCGTCGAGTTTGGCAAGGATATTCAGGAAGCTTTTTTCGTCCCGGTTCTGGCTGAGTTTGAATACGTTTTCGAACTTCTCCGCTTTGATTTCGAAACCGGCAATGGCGGGCATCATCTTACTCAGGAAGGAATCGGGCAGGTTGTCGTAAAACGTCAGGGATTCGGTGTTGCCTTTTTCAAAGGTCAGGGTCAGCTGTCGCATAAACCCGATCAGCTCGTTATCCGCCAGAAACCGGATCTGTCCTCCAACCTGAACGCTCATGTAGTTCCAGGTGGAGCCGATGCTGGGGTTGCTGTACCAGGAAGCACTCACATAACAGCTCGGACCGGTAAACAGTAAAAGGGCGTTGGGATTTTCTATGAAGGCCTTGTGGTGATCGGTATTTCGCATGATGTGGCCCTGCAGAAACCACTCGCCTTCCCGTTCAATGAGCAATACCGGAATCTGAGTCGCAACCTGCACCCCGGATTTGAAACTCCCCGTCAGCATGGCAAACGGGTGCTCCTCAATAAACTGCCGGATCACAGCCGGATCGTTCTCTTTGAAATAGTGAAAATTGTACATGGTCTGTATGTTTTCTGTGGTTGAAATGGTTGTCCGAAGGGTTGCAAAATAGTGAATGGATGGTATTCAAAGAAAGGAGAGGCACTGTCTTTTTCAAAGTATCTGGCCTTCATGGACATGATTCCAATGAGCGTTCTTTTGAATTAGAATTGTCCGACTTTGAAAGAATTATTGGCCAGCACATCTGCGCTGCACTGCTCACCAGTTTTGGGGTTTTGAGGCTGGCTTTTTAAACAAGGGCGGCATCTTTGAAGCCAATTGTTTATTTAACTATGGCACCGTTATCAATGCATTGAATCCTTTCCACTCTCCACTCTTCATTCTTCACCCTTCACTCTTCAGTCTTCAGTCTTCATTCTTAACTCTCCACTCTTAACTCCAACACCCTTCCAAAGCAAAGGGGTCCGGAACGATATCCCAGACCCCTTTATCTTGGCATTACTCTTTGGTGATGGCAAAGATTTTTTGGTGTGTATCAAACCGGAGTTTGACAAAGTAAATACCAGCCGGTTTCCCTTCCAGATTCAACCGGATCTCGTTCGGGTCGATCTTGTCGACGGCAACCTGCATTTCCTGCCCCAAAGAGTTTGTGACCAGGAGATCAAATTGTTTATTGAAGGCATCCCTGGCTTTCAGGTGAACCCAATCCCGGAATGGATTTGGAAACAATTCCACGTGTTCTGAATTGGAAATTTCCTCTCTGGATCCGGTTATGATCTGAACCTCGGATGTATCAGAACAATTTCCGATGCGGGCAATGAGCTGATACGCACCATTGGTCAGCACAGTATAGAATGAACTTGTCGCAGATGGAATCTTGGTTCCATTGAGCACCCATTGATAGAATAATCCGGTCCCCGGAGTGGTGGAACTCAGTGTCGCTCCGTTCGCAGCGAAGCTGGCCACAGGAGTTGGCGCCACATTGGTGGTTCTCACCGTCTGAGATGAGCAGGGGGGAAGACTCACATTGTAGGTTACCGATATGGTTCCGGATTGCTGCGGGTAAAATTGATTACCCACCACACCAATGCCTGAAAATACGCCCCCCGGTGTAAGAGGGACTAAATTTGATGGCGCTGCATTCTGGCAGTAATTGGTGAGAAGTCCTGAAAAACCTGAATTTGGAATGGTATTCACCTTGAAAACCACGGGCTTCCGGGCACCCTGACAACCTGTGGTGGTGTTGTAAAATCCAACATAGTAGATATTGGTTGACGTTAAGGTATTGGAATAGGTTGCTCCCTGTGAAAGGAAAGATGTTGAACTGGTACTGGAATACCATCGGTATGTACTGGTGCCGGGTGCTCCGCTGGCAGTACAGGTTATGGTTCCGGATCCGCACCGGCTTGCTGTATCCAGTGAAGTTGGAACCGTGGTAAACTCAGGACATATCTGGAAAATAAGCGGTGACTGTCCTGTTCCGAGTGAATTGGTAACGGTGATGTAACCATTGGTCGCACCTGCCGGAACAGTGGTCGTGATGCTGGTTGCCGTGTTGGTCAGGATCACAGAAGGAGTCCCGTTAAATTGGACCGATGTGGCACTCAGAAGGTTTGTTCCGAAAATTGTGACGGATGCACCGATCCCTCCCAATCCGGGACTGACACTGGTGATAGCAGGGGAATTTGGATTGAAACAGCTGATAGCAGCGAGAAATCCGGCATTTACTGTGGATGAGCTGGAACTGAATACAAGAGTCAATGCACCATCTGAATTGGTGGCCAGAACCGAAGTGGGCAAATTCGATCCCGAAAAAGAACCCAGCAATGAAGCGGAGCTGTTTGTTCCGTTGTAGATTCTCAGGAAATCAAATCCGGATTCGGTTTGAAAGTTCAGGAAGGAAATCCGGACCCTGTTTCCGGTTGTGGAAGGATACAGAACCAGGGTATTGAACTCATTGTTATTATACCCCCCGTTCTGAAACCCAAACAGGGATGATGAAACCAGTCCACTGCAGACGGAGAATGTGTTATTCTGCATTCGTATGGTGTCGCCAACGTGGAAATCCATTTTGGAAATCGCATCCACCTGATTTTTGACTACTTGAATTCTGCCAGTCGTTGCCAGTAACGGGACCGATGTGTTTATAACAGAATCGCTTTCTACAGAATAAGCGGCGGCCTTACCATTGAAGCTCAACGCATTTACACCTGTGAACCGGACGCCTTTCAGTTTCACATTGGTTCCGGCTGTTCCGGAGCCTGGAGAGAAACTCTTAATTTCAATCACACTGTCCAGGTAGCTTTCGTTGTTTGTGACCCAAAGCAGGGCATTCCGGAGGATTTTTATTCCGTCGGTAGAGGCATCCCATCCGGAGGAGTTCATGGTTGAAGAAACCGGGAAGAAGCCCAGGTCTGCTTTCCGTACTTTCTGATTTCCAATTGAGTCAGAAACGACAATCAAAGGACTTCCACTTGTCCAGTTGCTGACCCTTGTTGCATTGGCTGCAATAATGGTTGCCACTGGCCGGCTTCCGGTTGATCCACCTTTGAATGTTTGAACATCTTTCAGAAGAGGATGCGAGGGAATCAACGGAGACGCCATGAGCATGCCGGAAGAATACGTACTCGGCCCAAACGGTATCAGCTCAAAATCTGAATAGTTGCCACCCGGATTTGATCCTGTAACTCCTGCTGTCGCATACACCGCTCCTACAACACGGCCACCTTCGTTTATGTAGGAAGCCAGGTTTGTTCCGAGAGTCACCCGGTCCATCCAGTTTGAATAATTCCACATCAGGATGGCATCATATTGGCGCAACTGATCTAAAGTCGGTGTCGTAGTTGACGCATTGATAATATCGATACCTTCAAATGGATAGCTGTTTTGTAATCTGGTTTTAAGATCAGGAGCTAAGTTGTCAGTCCCAGTGGTACTGTGCAATAACAGAATTCCGGGTCTTCCGGTTTTTTGGACAACAAAAGGTGTTATGCTGGCAGCAACCCCAAGAGGTGTGGTTGCCGAGATTATCCCGGTGGTGGCAGTGGGTGGCACAATTGCTGATAGTGTTGTGTCATTCAATTGCGTAAAACTGGCAGCTGCCTGATTAAATAACACAGAGGAGGTGTTCTGCAACAGCTTGCCTGTGATCAATACCTGTGTGCCAATAGGGCCTTTTGGAGGCGTAAACCGATATATTCGGGGGTAGATATCCGGCACAACAGTGACAGAGTAATCTTCCGCTTCTCCGGAAGCAAATGCTGTGCAGGCATCTCCGGGGCCATTTTGATTTCCTGCATTCCGGCTGCGAATTCGCACCAGCATAGGTCCTGTGGCAATGTTTTGTGGAAGGTTAATCTGAACTGTGCCAGGACTTCCGATCACGCTGGATACTGTAACCTGGCTCCACTCACCGGATTCGAAAATGGAGTCTCTGTCAAAATCAAGCCATGCCGATATGATCTGGCTCTGTACAGCAGTGGTAACAGACAAAGTGAAAGAAGAACCTGCTGATAACTGACATGTAGTGGAACCGGCGGGAGGGTAATACGTGTAACCCGGGGCATTCTGATTTGAGCAGCCTGAATTGTTGTTCAAGGATGTTCCAATTATGGAGACATTGGAAATATACCCCTGACCAGTGCATGATTGGTGGCCGGGAGTGCAGAAAAAATTTGGATCGGTTACAACGAAATTAGCGGCACTTATTCCGGTTCCGGAATTGCTGACGACCGTGATTTTGCCGGTAGTAGCCCCTGCTGGAACATATACGGTGATTTTAGTAGAGGAAATAACCGTAAAATTTGATGTAGAAGTACCGTTGAACAACACTTCAGTCGGGTTCAGAAAATCGGTTCCGGTGATTGTGACAAATGTACCAGGCGAGCCAAAAGTGGGAGAAAAACTAAGAATCTGAGGGCCGGGAGGGTTATAACAGCTGATCGCAGCTACAAATCCGGAATCCTGAACAGAAACATTGGATGTAAATCTAAGTGTGAGCTCTCCGGTGGCATAAGTTGATGTGATGACCGGTGGAAGTGCGTTGCCAGAATAAGTGCCAATCAGTTGATTATTAACGGTTGGCCCGTTGTAGACATTGAGTTTGTCGCAACAGGCTTCGGTTCTGAATTTTGAAAATGTAAGCCGCACATATTTGCCTGTCGTTGCCGGGTGAATTGTCAGTGTTTTTGTTTCGTTGTTCTGGTATAAGCCACTGCTTCCCCCTGTATCGGTGACCTTTCCGGTACAGGTCTGAACTTCGCCATCATAGATTGCCAATTCTGTTCCAACATAGAAATCATTTTTGGAAAAGGCAGAACCTTTCGGGGTGTTGACGTTAATCTTACCAGTTGTAGCGCCAACCGGCACTTTTACCACGATGACAGAATCATTGGAGGATACAAAGTCGGTAACCGGTATCCCATTAAATTTGACACTGCTGTGGTTGGTGAAGTTTTTGCCATAAACTGAAACCTGCGAATTGGCAGCTCCGATTCCCGGATCAAACCCTTTTATGAAGGGTATGCTATCTGCTCTCATTACCCATAGCAGAGCGTTCCGAAGAATTTTTGCTCCGTCTGTTGAACTGCTCCAGCCACCTCCCGGGTATCCGTCTGACGATGTTGGCCACATGCCGAGATCCACTTTCCTTGAAAGGGTCGGACTCAGGTATTCCTTCACTACTATTAAAGGGACTCCGTCAGTCCAGTCAGCGATCCGGATTGCACCCGGATTAATCGTAAATGAAGATGGCCTGTAAGAAGAGCCCCCATTGAAAGTATTGACTTCTGCGAGCAGAGGATGAGAAGGCACATGCCGGGTTCCTATGGATTGGGTGGTTCCGGAGAGACTGGAAGTCGAATACGGGATGAGTTCATATGGGATGAATCCACCCTGAATCCTGTTTCCAGAGGATGCACTTGCGTGATTGAACATTCCGGACACCACCCCACCTCCGGATTGAAGATATTGAGTAAGTATGTTGCCCAGTGATACCGGGTTCAACCAGGAGCTGGTGCTGAATGCAAGAACAGCACTGTAGTCCTGAAGTTGAGATAAGGTGGGAGTTCCATTGTAGCCATTGTATCCATCTACCTGATAAAACACACCTGTATTTTCAATTTTTGATTTAACATCATTGAAGTAGGGGTCTGTAGTACTGCTACTGGTGTATAGAATCAATACTTTTGGTGGTGGTTTTGCCCCTACAAAAAAATCCCGGCTTGAAGTGTCTGAACCTAAAGGGCTTGAAACGGAAATTCGTCCGGTTGTTGCTCCAATGGGAACAAAAGTCCTGATTGAGTCAGCGGAGAGGATGTTGAATGTAGCTGGCGTACCATTGAATTTTACAGACGTTATTCCCAAAAAATTACCTCCTTTTAACAAAACTGTTGTTCCCGATAAGCCATACCCTGGGGTAAAATTCTGGATGTATGGTTCAGTGTTTTCCTGGATTCTGACATAGTAATCTTCTGTTTCACCTGAACCAAACGCGGCACATGCATCCTGAGAACTAAAAAATGCAGACCGGCTTCTGAACCTCATTCCAACCATACCGGTGTCAGCATCGTATGGTATCTGAAAGGAAAGCGATACAGGTCCGGTACTAAAGATGGTGCTGATCAGGTAATATTCTGTATCCTCGAAAGTCCCGTTGCGGTTCAGATCGAGCCAGAATGCCACCTGGTCATTACTTGAGGTGACCTGGGCCACATAGTTGCGGCCTTTTTTCAGACTGGCAGTTGTATTACCTACTGCCGGGAAGATGGAATAGGCATTGTTATCTGTGTTGGTGCAGGTAGTGGTGTTGTTTAATGGAGTATTGATGATTCGGACATTGGATATAAAGTCTCCGTTACAGGGAGGATTCACAGGAAAACAGTAAGACAAAAATGTGGTGTCAATAATTAACGTATCCGCACTTTGAGCTGTACCTAAATTTGTCGTTACAGTGATTTTGCCGGAAGTGGCATTTGCCGGCACCTTCATCGTGATCTGGTTTAAGCTGTTGGTTACAAAAGAAGAGGCAGAAACATTGTTGATTTTTACAGAATTAACACCCAGAAAATTTGTTCCCGTAATGGTAATATTCGAGCCTCTTAACCCAACAGAGGGTGAAAAACCGCTTATCGTCGGAGGGGCGGGTACAAAGCAGGAAACAGTTGCCAGCCAGCCAGCTCCGGAACCAAACCCGTCTGAGACAAATTGAAATGTAAGCGCTCCCTGAGAATTTGAGGCAGTATAAGAAAATGGTGTTGAATAGGTATTGCCAGATAAGGTCGCTATAAGATTTGAACCGACAGACGTCCCATCATAAATATTTAAATAGTCGTAAGTGGTTTCGGTATCAAATGAACTAAAGGAGACCGAGACTTTTGAGCCGGCTGTTGCCGGAAATATGGTCTGGGTAATATTGAGGTCTTCGCCGTAATTCGAAAAACCTCCCGGGTCGAGAATCACATTGTTACATGTTGTGAGACTGGAATTGTCCATAATACTAAAATTACCGACCAGAAAATCTGAAATGCTGGTACTTGTACCAAGTGAATTCTGAATCTGGATCTTTCCGGTTGTCGATCCGGCCGGTACCGGAAAGGTGAGAGATGTTGAGTTAAGGAGGGTAAACACACAGGCCGTTCCGTTGAGTTTCACGGATGTGATGTTGTTGAAGTCTGTGCCATAAAGTGTCACGATTTCTCCTACGGGCCCGGATAATGGAGAAAAAGAAAATATCGATGGTGGGTTTAAAACCACAAACTCCGTGGCTGTGCTGGCAGATCCAAATGGTTTTATAACCGTAATGATCCCTGTTGTGGCATTCGTCGGGACTTTGGTTGTGATTTGAGTGGATGTTGATGAAGTAACGGTTGCTGTGAGTCCGTTAAACGCAACAAAAGAAGGGTTGGAAAGGTTGGTCCCAGTAATGGTAACCGTTGTTCCCTGAACTCCCGAACCTGGCGAAAAACCGGTAATGGTCGGAATGTTGTCCGGAGAATTTGTAATGCCAATGTTATCCAGGTATAGGTTATTCCCCCCATTGTTCGTTGTTACAAATTTAAATCTGACCTTATTCCCAAGGAAAGCGGAAAGATTTATGTTCTGAATTCGCCAGTCCGTACTGGAGGTTGGTAAGAAATCATCAGACGGATAGAGTATAGTGGTTGTTATCAGATTCGATCCTGAAAGGGTGAACACTGGCGTTTGAGTCCAGGTGTCGCCACAGTTTGTAGATGCGAATACGGAAAGGGAACTATTATTAGAAAACACTTTCCGGGCATGGCTGAAATGAAAATACAGGCTCCCAAAGGTTTGTGCTGACAGGTCATAAATTGGAGTGATCAACTCGTCTTTCTGTCCGGCAATGGTGGTATAATTGAAAAAGTTAACCGTCATAGCCTTGGTTGGTACGCCCAACGGGCCTTTTGCCAGTGACTGTGATCTCCAGGTAAAGCAATCGTTTCCGACGTTGTTCACCTTCCAGTTTTTTGATGGAAAGACCGCGGATTCGAAAATTTCTTCAGCAGGAACCGTGAGGCCGGGAGTGACTAAAAACGCAGTTTCGAAGGTATCCAGGAATGAAGCCGGGTCGACCAGTCCGTTACTGGTGGTTGTCCAGACCTTTATTGTGTGGTTGCCTGCTGCAACTGATATTGGAGTTAACGTAACAGTATCAAATTGAAGGTACCCGACAGATGTTGGCCTGGTCATGGTCTGAACAGCCCCCCCGTCAATCGCATATGAAATTCCGGCAGAATGAAGGGAATCACTTCCCATATTTCGAAGGATGATTTCTGGTGTAATTGTTGCTCCGGTGCAGAAATCACCGTCCGGGCTTATTAAGGCTGAAATAGACACGTCATTTGAGTGTGGGGGCAATAAAGCAGGTGATGAAAGAAGTTCTTTTCGTCTTGGAGAGTTTTCGAGAACCGAACGCATCCTGACCATTTGTTCCAATGTGAACGTATTTTTCTGGTCATCGTCCGTATAGTCCATATGGTTTTCAAACATCTCATCCGCTGTGCCACATGTATTGGATTTGGGATGGGTAAACGTTCCCCAGTTGTATTGATATGCAATTGGGGTGTCTTCGCAATAGTCATTTCCACATACATCATCACCCCAGATGTGGCGAAGTCCCAGCCAATGCCCAATTTCGTGAATGGTTACCTTTCCAAACGTTTTGCCGGCGTCCAGAACAAAAGGACCAAGATCGATGGTTCCAAATGCATCAGGAGACATCACGACACCGTCCGTACTGGCACCAAAAACAAATGTTCCATAGCCGTAACATGTGAAGCCCTGCAAACCGGATGCTTCCGGAAACTGAGCATACCCATACAAACCACTTGCCTGCATGACCCATATATTAAAGTATTGATTGGGATCCCATATCGTTCCGGGTTTAATTGTGGATTCAATCAAACTTTTGTCGAATGGGGGGAAGCCAAACAATGCCGCATCATGTCTGGTTATGCCATTTGTTGCCGCTCCTGAAGGAGATCGTTTTGCCAGTTCAAATTCAATTTTTGTATCAGCACTCTGTGGATAGGTGCTGAATCCCCTTGTTCCAGGTTTTCTTCTGAAATCCTCATTCAAGACCTGTATCTGTGATAGGATCTGGGCATCGGAGATATTGTCGCCACTACCAATGGTTCCACCTGAATGGATAATATGAACGACAACGGGGATTCGATAAATATCAGAGAGATTTCTCTTAGCGAGGGAAGGTTTTGATTTCTTCCAGGCAGCCAAACTCATTTCGAAATCTTCTATTGAACCTCGTTCCGGGTGCATTGCCCGAAGTAAACTATCGTGTTCTGCAGACATGCAGATTTTCTTTACCTGTGCAGGTGCAATTGATATGGAACCAGCAAGAAAAATCAGAAGGAAAAGGGAAAATGTTCTTTTCATTACAAGGGAAATTAAATTGTTGATAGGACAATGAAACGCTAAAAATAGTTGGAGAAACAGATGTACCAAAAAAAAAAATCAACAAATCATGATTTCTTTTGTTTTCTCATTGAAAATGAGGATTTCATTAAAGTTGATGACGATTGGTCCGCCTCTCTGCCTTTTTTGTATCCTGTTTTGCATGCGAATCGGGTTACCTGCCCGATCTGTAAGGTTGTTTCTCTAAATTAATCCACTGTGTGCAGAATTGCCGCAACATATGGCAGGTCGAATTTCTGCACAGGCACAGTTGCAGATGCCATTACTACCAGGCCATATCTTTCCGAATCCTGAATTTTTTATTCAGAATCCACAATTCTCAAGCCATGGTTCTTAATTCCTAATTCTCACTTCACCACTCCTTCATGCTTCGGATCATAGTCGATCATCCATTCGATGCCGTACTTGTCGCGGAACATGCCGAAATACGAACCCCAGGGACTGTCACCAATCGGGGCCTCTACGGCTCCTCCGGCAGAAAGCCCGTTAAAAAGGCGGTCTGCTTCCTCCCGGCTTGATGCGCCTACAGATATTTTGGAACGGTTTTCGTTTTCATTCACTGTACCCATGAAGCTGGGTACATCGTTGCCCATCAATACATTGGGTCCAATTGGAAGGGCAATGTGCATAATTTTCTCACTGTCATCTCCCATATCAGGAATGCCTGGACCCGTGAGGTCTTTAAAGCGGATTATGGTGGCGATTTCTCCCCCAAATACGGAACGGTAAAACTCAAATGCCTCTTCAGCATTCCCATTGAAATTAATGTGAGGATTGATCAGTGCCATTGGATGATGTGTTGGTTACAGGTATTTCTGGTTAACTCCGGGCATATCCGGAAAAGCCAAATCAAAGCACAGAAACAATCACTTCCAAATTATCGGTTGCTGCATTCTGAAATTTAATTCATCAGACCGTCCTACTGGTTGATTCTTTGTGTCATGGTTTTGTCGTTGACTTTTTTTGCATAACAGCCTGAAAAAAGGAGACCAGAAATAGGAGTCGTACCCAATAGGAAATCTCCTTTCTGCTTCAGGAAGATTGGTTTTACCTGGAGTCAGGAACCATCCCCAACTGAAAAGTTCAATTTAGAATCAGCCATTAATATTGAATAAAGTTGGATGAATATCATTTGCCACAACCAACCCGACTGCCAGGTATTCCTTTCAAACTTTTGCTCTAATTTCGGGTTTCGAAATCATGCTCGTATTTCCACACGCAAAAATCAACCTGGGCCTTCATGTCATCCGCAAACGGGAGGATGGTTTTCATGACCTGGAAACCTGTTTTTATCCGGCCTTCGACCTTTGCGATGCACTTGAAATGTTGCCGGCTCAGGAAGATCCCGGTCTTGAAATTTTTGGCGCCGATTTTACAGGTCCCAAAGAATCGAACCTGGTGTGGAAAGCGATGGAAATGTTCCGCAAAGAAGAACCTTTGTTTGCGGAGCATTCCTGGTATCTGCTCAAGAAAATTCCATCCGGCGGTGGTCTGGGAGGCGGCTCATCGGATGCTGCCTTTGCTCTGCGGCTGATGGCTCAGAAAGCTGGCTGGGAGAAAAACGATCTCCGTCTCCATAAAATTGCCGCCACACTGGGCAGCGATTGTGCATTTTTTCTGTACGATCAACCCATGTATGGAACAGGCAGAGGCGAAATACTGGAACCATTTTCATTGGATCTTTCGGAATACCGGATTGAGTTTGTTTTTCCGGGAATCCATGTATCAACTGCGATGGCGTTTTCCCGCTTTCAACCCGCCATACCCAAAAGATCCATACGCGAAATTCTGGAGCTTCCTTTTTCCGAATGGCGGGATCTGTTGAAAAATGACTTTGAAGATTCGGTCTTTCCCCAGTTCCCGGTATTGGCGGAACACAAACAGGATTTATACAACCGGGGTGCTGTGTACGCCTCGATGAGTGGATCTGGCTCCACTCTGTTCGGACTGTTCAAAAAGTAATTTCTGCCTCTGAGGTTGATCGTTACAACCGATGATTCTGATTCAGTGCATCGTTGGCTTTTGCCAGAATATGACGGAATTCTTCAGACCCAACAATGGCTTCCATTGGTAAAGGAGGCGAAGGGTGGGCACCATGTGCCGTTAGATGCAATACCAGCCAACGGACATCATGCCATTTTCCCTGTTTAAAGCCAATGTTTTTGAAATCGCCGATCACTTCAAAACCCAGAGATGTATGGAGTCCTTCGCTTTTTTCGTTGGGAACTGTCACCCCGGCATACACATTCACATAGCCCTGCATTTTCAGAAGAGAAAACAGGGTTTCATATAAAATACGTCCCATCCGCTTACCATGCCGGTTCCGGTCAACATAAATCGTGGATTCCGGAGACCACTGATAGGCCGTTTTGGTCCGGTGCTGACTTCCGTAAGCATAGCCCAGAATGATCCCGTCCTGCTCCACCACCAGCCACGGGTACATCAGGCTGTTCTGCACAATCCTCTCTGCAAATTCACTGGCTGAAGGCGAGTCATAATCAAAGGTAATGGCCGTTTCCTGTGCATAATAGGCATAAATCGTAGCGATCTGTGTGGCATCACCGGCATGTGCCAGACGAATTTGATACGCATGTTCCATAATGGGTGGGGTGTTGTTTGGATGGGCAAAGTACTGCAATCAGACGGGATTGCCTGAGGAGTCAGAGTTGTTTTTCTGTTGAATCCAACCGGGAATCCGTCATTTTAGTTTGCGGCCAATCAGGATCAGATCGCGGACCGGTTCTCCTTTGGCATTGGTGTACAGAAGGAGGTCCCTGAATTCAATGGCCAGATTCTCGTCTTTCAGGCATTGTGTCAGGTGCTGTTCTTCATGGAAATGCATATACAATTCGTCACCTGCACTGGATCTTACCAGGCCGGATTTCTGGTACTCATCTTCCATCGTACTCATGTACAACAGTCCACCCTCAGGCAGCATCGATGCGGCATTACGGATCCATTCTGTGACCTCTTTTCTTGACAGATAGGGAAAACAGAATCCGGAAACAATGCCGTCAAACGATCCGGGAAGAAGCTGGATTTCCCGGGCATCCAACACCTGAAAGGCGGCACCCGGATTGTTTTCTTTTGCCAGCCGGATCATGTCCGGTGCCAGGTCAATCCCCAGAATATGTAGTTCCGGGCGGACTGAAAGCAGGTAACGGGTTATGTTTCCCGGTCCACAGGCTACATCCAGAACGGATGGTTCTGTGTTTGGAAGCGATTGGCAAAAGATGTCAAGCGATGGTTCATACATCGAAACATCCATGAATTTCTGTTGGTACAATTCTGCCCGTTTGTTGAATACGGAAGCGGCCTGGGTCGATCGGTCCATTGGATCTGGTAAAAATGTATTGGGTAAAAATAAAGATCGGGTCTGTGATTTCCCGATTTTGATCAAAAAAAATGAATTGGCTCAGGCATTGGAATTCAGGATACTGCATGAATCCTGGATGCTGTTTTCAAAAAATCACATTGAATCATTCAAACGATTGATTGATCCATTTCGTCTGTTGGTTGAATCCGTTCAGGAAAGTCCGAGTCTGCCGGCAACTTTGACTTTCCGAAAGCGGTAAAACAGCAATCCACCAGTATTCATCTGATTCCTATGAAAAAACTTCTTTTCCTCCTTATCAGCCTGTTTGTCATTCGGCATTCACAGGCTCAAACAACGTATGTATCTTCTCATTATGCGGCTATTGGTGATACGTTTTATCTGACCCAGGCACAGATTGCCGGTCAGAATTTCAATTATACCGGATCCGACACCATCTGGAACTACGCCGGACTTATGGGAACAACACAAAACAGGCTTATTTATGGCAATCCAACCCAGTCCGGATTTTCATTTGCTCAATGGCCCTACGTTTTCAATTCCACCAACACCAACCTCTATTCCACTGACGGCACCAATTCTTCGATACAGTCATTGGGGATCACGTTTTCAGACCGGAAGGCATTTTATAAAAAGAACCAGACAGACCTTCGCCAGACGGCTTCCTCGTACAAGGTGAACTACAACAACATCACCCTGTCTGTGAAAAACCAGTTCACATCTCCTGATTTCGAGTACATTTTTCCCATCACAACAAGCTCACGGGATTCAGGAACATCATCCTTTACCACCTCGATTCAAGGTGCGTATTACCAGTATCAGATGCTGAAGCGGAAAAATACAGTGGATGGGTATGGTATGGTGTTGACGCCGGTCGGGCAATATCCCAATGCCATTCGTGTAGTATCAGAAGTGATCCAGTATGATTCGATTTCCGTTCTTGAGTCAGGATGGCCAGCCGTAAACCGCCATTACCGTGAAATCAAATGGTTGGATCCTTCAGAAGGGTATCCTGTTTTATTTGTTGTGCAGAATCGCACAGGGAATTCCTGGGTAACCACATCCATTCAGTATCTGGATTCGGAAAAGGATTTTCCTGCCACGGCTGCCTTCAGTTATCTTCCGGTGGCTCCGATTTATGGAGATTCCGTCAGTTTTCAGAATGTGAGCCAGAACGCCACTCAGTATGCCTGGAATTTCGGCGATCCGGGAAGTGGTGCCAATAACCAGTCTTCCCAATTCAGTCCTCAGCATTTGTTTTCAGCACCCGGTGTTTATCAGGTACGATTGATCGCTTCGAATCCGACGTTTTCTGATACTTTAATATTGCCCGTGGTTGTGAATTCGGATGTGTATCCCGTTGCGCAATTCACCTTTGCAAATTCAGGAGAATCCTGCCGGGACTATCAGTTTTCAAACCAGTCCACAGATGCGGACAGTTTTATCTGGAATTTCGGGGATTCGTTGTCTGTGGCCAACACCAGTGTATCAGAAAACCCAACTCACCGTTTTTCTTCTCCTGGTTCATATGTAGTCAGGTTGACTGCCATTCGTGGGACCTTGCGTGATTCAACCCTGCAAGTGGTCAATGTGGTGCCAAACCTCAATGTGAGTGTGACCATTGCTGCCAGTTCACTGGTGGTGGTTCCTGGTTCATTTATTACCTACACTGCTACGCCAACCAATGGTGGTTCATCTCCGGTTTATCAATGGGAGAAGAACGGAAGTCTGGTAAATGGAGTATCCGGTAATGTGTACAACAATACGGTTCCGCATGAAGGGGATGTGGTTCGGTGCTTTCTCACCAGTTCCAGTCTTTGTGCCATTCAGCAAACCGTTACATCCAACACAATTACCCTGCAATCTTCCACTCCGGACCATGTGGAGCCACCGGTATTTTCACCGGTAGCTGGTACCTATTCGGATCCCATTCAGATTACACTCACATCGGCGACTCAGGGTGCGAAAATCTACTACACCACCAATGGCAACAATCCGGTGATCGGCACTGGTTTCACCAAACTATATTCCACTCCCTTCACGTTACTGGCAAGCGGTACCGTCCGTGCCCTGGCAGCTTATACCAATGTGCCGAATTCCGCTATTGTGACGGCCAACTATGTGATTACCAATCCCGGAATTGTGGCAACTCCGGTGATCAGTCCGGTGACCGGAACCTATCAGGGAATGCAGTCGGTCACCATCACCTGCAGCACATCCGGTGCCTCTGTGTATTACACCACCAACGGCAATCTGCCGGATGTGGTCAATCCAAATTCGTACACCAAACTCTATACAGGAGCATTTTCCATCAACGCATCTGCCACAATCCGGGCGATTGGTGTGAAATCCGGCATTCAGAATTCCGGCTATGCTGTTTCGTATATCACCATTCTGAATCCTTCCGCCACTGTGGCCACACCTGTGATCAGTCCGGGTACAGGTTCTTATGCCGGACCGCAAAGTGTGACCATAACCAGCGGTACTCAAGGGGCCACTATTTACTACACCACAACAGGAAATGTACCGGTGGTAGGAACCAGTTTTACCAAAATGTACACCGGAAGTTTTACAATCAGTTCTACTTCAACGATCCGTGCGATGGCAACCTTAACCGGTTCTGTAAACTCAGGTGTGTCGGTTGCATATCTGACCATTGGACCTGGTCGTAAGTCTGTGGACGAAATTAATGAGAGTATTTTCACTGCTCAGGCTTTTCCAAATCCATTCCGTGACCGGTTGCAGATTGTGGTTTCATCCGGCGAACAGGAAGTACATTTCACACTGACCGATGTTCAGGGAAAACGAGTTGAAAACTATTCCATCCAGTCGGCTTCGGGCAATCAGTTTGAGTTGCTGGCTCCAGGAATTCCATCGGGATTGTATATTCTGAGAGCCTCATCCGGCATGAACTCCAAATCGATGATGATCCGCAAAGACTAACTGACACAATCAATCCAAATAAAAAAGCCACGCTTTCGGGCGTGGCTTTTCGTTTATAGTGACTTTAGAAATCTAGGCGAAAACCGACTCTTTCAAAGGTTCGTACACCATTCGTACTCCTTCTTCCAGATCGATTTTGTGGTGCCAGCCCGCACTGTGGAGCTTTGTCACATCCATCAGTTTTCGTGGCGTGCCGTCCGGTTTACTGCTGTCCCAGACAATTTTGCCTTCGTATCCGGTTACTTTTGCCATTAGTTCCGCCAGTTCTTTGATGCTCAGATCTTCACCGGTTCCGATGTTGATCAGGCCCGGTTCTGAATAGGTTTCCATCAGGAATATACAGGCTGCGGCCAGATCGTCGGCATGAAGAAATTCTCTTTTGGGAGAACCGCTTCCCCAGACAACTACTTCGGGCACGTTGTTCTGTTTGGCTTCATGGAATTTCCGGAGAAGTGCTGGCAGAACGTGGCTGTTGTTGAGATCGTAGTTGTCATTCGGACCGTACAGATTGGTTGGCATCACTGAGATGAAGTCACAGCCATATTGCAGACGGTACGATTCACACATTTTGATGCCCGCAATTTTGGCGATGGCATACGGTTCATTGGTCGGTTCCAGAAGTCCGGTCAGCAGGTATTCTTCTTTCAAAGGCTGAGGCGCCATTTTCGGATAAATGCAGCTGGATCCGAGGAACATCAGCTTTTTGACCCCGTGTACATAGGACTGGTGGATGACGTTGCTCTGAATCATCATATTTTCATAGATGAAATCAGCCCGGTACACATTATTGGCTTGAATTCCTCCCACTTTGGCTGCCGCCAGAAAAACATATTCCGGTTTCTCTTCAGCAAAAAAAGCTTCCACAGCGGCCTGGTTCCGGAGATCCAGTTCTTTGGAGGTGCGGGTGACGAAATTGTTGAAACCCAGATTTTCCAGATGACGGTGAATGGCAGATCCCACCATACCCCGGTGTCCGGCTATGTATATTTTTGAATTCTTTTCCATGTCAGAATGCGTTTCTGTCTTTGGCGGAAATTCTACAGTTCGTAGTAGTTCATGATTTTGTGACCTCCTTTCTGCAGGTATTTATCCCGCTTGAACAGATCCAGGTCATTTACCATCATGTCTTTTACCAGGGCTTTCAGGTCGTATTTTGGTTCCCAGCCCAGTTTGGTTTTCGATTTGGTCGGATCACCAATCAGCAATTCCACCTCGGTCGGACGGAAATATTTCGGATCTACTGCAACAACGGCTTTTCCGATTTCCAGCTGGTATTCCGGATTGGAGCAGGATTTTACATATCCTACTTCTTCCACACCTTCTCCTTTGAATTCGAGGGTAATGCCCACTTCATCAAAAGCCATTCGTACGAAATCACGCACATAAGTGGTGATACCAGTTGCGATGACATAGTCTTCAGGTGTTTCCTGCTGAAGAATGAGGTACATCGCTTCTACATAATCTTTGGCATGTCCCCAGTCACGCTGAGCGTCCAGGTTGCCCAGGAAAACCTGATCCTGTAATCCCAATGCAATTTTGGAAACAGCCCGGGTGATTTTGCGGGTTACGAACGTTTCCCCCCGGATCGGTGATTCATGGTTGAACAGGATTCCGTTGCAGGCATACATGCCATAGGCTTCGCGGTAGTTTACTGTAATCCAGTAAGCGTACATTTTCGCAACGGCATACGGAGAACGTGGGTAGAATGGTGTTTTTTCACTCTGTGGAACTTCCTGCACCAGACCATACAACTCAGAAGTTGATGCCTGGTAAATTTTGGTTTTCTGGGTCAGTCCCAGGATGCGGACGGCCTCCAGAATACGAAGTGTTCCGATGCCATCTGCGTTGGCGGTATATTCAGGTGTGTCAAAGCTCACTTTTACATGGCTCATGGCACCCAGATTGTAAATTTCATCCGGCTGAACTTCCTGAACAATACGAATCAGGTTGGTTGAATCGGTGAGATCTCCATAATGAAGTTTGAAACGAATATGACTTTCGTGCGGATCCTGATACAAATGATCGATGCGATCCGTGTTAAACAAGGAAGTACGACGTTTGATTCCGTGAACTTCGTAGCCTTTATTTAGCAGAAGTTCAGCAAGATAGGCACCATCCTGCCCGGTAATTCCTGTTATGAGCGCTTTTTTCATGAGACTGAAAACTAGTAATTGGGGGCGCAAGAAACGCAAAATCTGTGGTTTGAAGAAGTTGTAAACAAAACCCTTCGTCGAAATGGTCTAGTTTTGCGTTTTCAAAAGGAAAAAAACAGAATTCAACAGAGCTTTTATGGTTGTAGGTTCAAAAGTGCGGATGCTGCATGGCATGGGAGAAGGGATCATCACCAAAA
Organism: Catalimonadaceae bacterium; assembly: GCA_036759185.1. Taxonomy (GTDB): domain Bacteria; phylum Bacteroidota; class Bacteroidia; order Cytophagales; family Flexibacteraceae; genus CAMDMI01. Next base: position 20,577 of record DAIOVD010000068.1, read on the forward strand.
TCCAGGGTGATCAGGCAACAGTACTTCTCAACGAAGGATTGGAAATTCCTTTGCGGGTCAAGGACCTTGTGGCCATTGCCACCCGACAGGAGGAAGTCCAGATTCAAAAGGCCGATCCCAAAGTTGCACCGATGTTGGCTGCCCGCAACAGCCGGATGTTTTTTGTAAAGGAAGGTGTGTTTCTGGCCGGATTTCATGTGTCACCCATGCTGGTGGATTTTTCCATCGTCAACCACACCGATTTTGAACTGTTCGTTGTGATCTACAAACTCGGTCGCCCGGTGAATCAGTTTTACAGTCAGATTTCTGTGAAACCGAAATC
>DAIOVD010000069.1:0-12576 GCA_036759185.1 Catalimonadaceae bacterium
TGCAGTAATTGATGATGCCGACAAATTCGGTTTCAATTGGATCGTCAACTTTTTGCGTTCCTTTTTCCTGAATACTCCGGATGCGGGACGCCTTGATGAAAATCTGGTCTGTTACAGAAGGCAACCGCATGATTCTCCAGGACGTGCCATAGTCGACACTTTTACTGATGAAAAGACTTCTGCATTTGTGAATTACTTCCCGGAATTGCGTTTCTGTTTTTGTCATAATCGGCCCCTGTTTTCAGTCTGCAAAAAAGGAGCGAATTCCATCCTGGTCAAAATAGAGTTCCGTCAAATTTCCGGTTGCAAGGTGTGAGGTTTAATAAATTTTCTGAGTTGTCAGAATGAAAAGCAGGTGATATGACTGAGAATCTGCGGATTCGTCAAATACCTGACTGATTTCAGCATTGAACAACAGAATATGGTTCAAAGAAAAAACCACCTCTTGTGAAGGTGGTTTTCTTTCCATGTTGTCTGAATTTACCTGAGCCGGGTGGGTATGGGCAGGGCCTATGCCAACCGCGGATTTGGAGAACACACTTTCCAAATTTCCTCAAGTAACTCTCACACACGAGGACGTTGACTGATTACCAATAGAGCTGGTTGATCAGGTCAAGTATTTTCCGGACGGAATCAGGTTGGTTTTTAATGTGTATGTCCAGCCAGCCGTCTTCTATTCGTATTTCATTTCCACTTGCTGTCAGGCAAATGGTGGATGAGTTGAATTTCTCTTTCAGTTCACCGGCCACTGTTCCAATTGGATTCTGCCCGATCGCATCAGCTGTAGTTATCACTACCTGAGGACGCAAAGTTTCTGCCATCAGCAGTGCTGCTTCGGTGGTGGGTGCCAGGATAACGTTCTTTTTCGATTTGATCAGACTCTGGAAAAGTTTGGCAATCAATCCTTTCCGGTCTTCGATGAGTAAAATATTTGGATTCTTTGTCTTTTCCACAATACTAGAGTCATGGGTGGTTACACCGACTTCTTCCATCATTTTGCTGGCCAGATTCCAGAAATCATCGAGCTCAAGGTCCGAAACAAAAGTGGTATGCTCTTCTTTGGTAATGAGAATGAGGTTAGTCGGACTGTTACCGGAATCGTATACCGGCAGAATAACGCCTTTAAAAGAAACATTCGATTCCGTCAGGCCAAACGTAATGGCTCCGGGTTGTCCTTTTAAAGCCCGTTTCACGCAAAGCAGAAGTTCTGCCTTGCCTTCATCGCAATCAAATAGTTTGGCGAAATTTTGATGAATCAGTTGATTTTCGGACTTCCCGGAATTCCGGATAAAGTGGGTATTAAAACCTGTGATTTTGCCGGATGGATTCAGAACCAATAAGTTAAAATGGCGAACCAATCCTTTTAAATGCGGGCTTTCTCCTAAGATAATATCTGCAAGTAGACCTGCCTTCATGAAGTATTTAAGTTGATGTTGAGATTTTTCCAGTTTCAAAATCCAATGGAAATCGTTCGATTGGTTTTGACGTTACAAAGGTGTGGGCTGGAATCCGATTATTTCGGTCGAATGCGGATCAGGAATTGCAGTGTAATGTTTACAAAAAAAAATGGACATCGAACTAAATTAGTGCGACGTCCATACAACTTAAACTACTCAACCACTTAAAACTGAAACAAAGGTAATACTTTCAATTTGAAGTTTTCTGCTATTCGGTTTAAAACAGAAGCTTTCACCTCAATGGCTCATTTTCCTCGATAAAATAAAAAAAACATTCGATATATAGTCAATATTGGCCCAGCCTGATGAGGTTGGTTGAGACGAATGAACATAAGGAATATTTCAGGCGGCTTCCCCTGAAAATCGAAAAAATACCTATTCTTTGCACATTCCTTCCGGATGAGGGAAAATCACAGGATGTATATAACATATTCATTGGCAGTTCTGTTCCTGCTCGTTTTGGCAGGTTACATTCTTCAGCGCCGTCGGATGAATCTCGAAAGAATGGGGTTCCGAAGGTTGCTGCAAGACGCAGAGAGGATCCGGAAAGAGAATTTTGATGCTGAAGAGAAAATCCAGGCTTTGAACAGCCAGAAGGTACTTCTGGAAACGAAAACAGAACGACTCATTCAGGAGTACGAAAAGAAACAATCTGAATTACAGCACTTTCAGGAGATTGTTGAAGAAACCGATGAATTTCTTTTCGAAGTGGATTACAAAGGAAGATTCATTTATGCCAATCCTGTCATGCTCCAGAAACTCGGTTACAGAGAGGCCGAAATTCAAAGGATCAGTTACCAGCGCCTGGTACCAGCAGAAAACCTGAATGAGGTTCTGTCGTTTTACCACAGGCAATACAAAGAGAAAAAGTCCAGTACATATTATGAATGGGAAGCAGTAAACCGATTTGGGGAATCGGTGTTTGTCGGTCTCCGGCTCAAAATGTTCTTTGATCTGGATGGCAGGATTCTGAAAGTGAAAGGCAGTGCCCGGGACCTTTCCGTTCAAAAGGCGGCTCAGAAAAAGAGCAAATTGTTCGACGAGTGGCTGGAAAAGTATTTGATGGCCGACCCTGATCCGGTGATGATTTTTGAAAGGACGGTATCGCACTCGAATCCGGGCAAATCAAGCCTGATCTGGGCAAATAAAGCCATTCTCGGATTGATGAGTCTCGACTGGTTTGAAGTGGAAGGACTGACACTTGAGCAGATTTCATCATCTCTGACGGAATCGGTGATGACGAAGCTGCAAGAACCTTCCGACTATGTGCCATGGAAAACCACCAAGGGACCCGACCGTGTATTTCAGTTGCTTGCAAGAGCAGGTGAAAACATTTTGCTTATCCAACTTATCGATGTCACAAGGCCTTCCGGAATCTTTGCGAGGATTGAAAAAGAACGGAGGTTTTTTCACCAGATCCTGGAGAATTCGGGTGTGGAAATAGGGGCACTTTCTTCTGAAGAACGCTATGCCTATGTAAATCCTTCCTGGGAACCAAACAGCGATCACCGGGAATGGATGCTGGGGAAATCGGATGAGGATATTGCCAAATCGGATGGTGCAGATCTGAGTCTGGCACTTCTGCGAAAATCCAAATTTGATGAAGTGCGGCTCCTGCTGGAAAAGGTTCGCTTTGAGGAATTTATTCTGGATAAGGACCAATTGGTGAAAACCATCATTCGGGAAGTGAGTCCGGTTCTGTCTGCGGGAAGAAGCCTGGAAGGATTTGTCAATCTGGGTCTGGATAAAACAGAATTTCAGCGCAGACGTGAGCAATTCATGGAAATTCTGGACCGGTTGTTTATCCGCATCCGTTTCATTGGAATTGAGTCTTCTGTCAGTTCAGATCATCCTTCATTTCACTTTCTTACCGAATTGTTTTCCGAAATGCAGGGTCAGAATGAATCCAGACTGGCTGGTCATCTCTTCAGTCAGGCTTCTCCGCTTCATTATTATCCGGCAACTTTGAGTATGCTGGCAGGCAGTATTCAAAACCTGAGCCGCAAATTAAAAAACATCCGGCTGACCGAAGAGTCGGCCCAGTCCAGAAAGGTGATTTTCCTGCTACCTGTCGTGGGTATTCTGGAAACAATGGAACGGGCGGCGCAACAGCATCCTGAAATTAATTTTGATGTGGCTGTCACCTTTCAGGAATTGAGCGAAGATCATCCCGGAATCCAGATTTCCATCACCGCAGATTCAGGTGAGCACCAGAATCCCGAAGTGATACGGACTATGCATATTCTCCAGTCCATCTGGAGTGAATCCAGGTCTTTTGCTGAGGTATCCGAACAGACCTTGGTTTTACGGGTTCCGGCCATTCTCGCCAATCAACCTGATACCCATCGGATTGAGTCTCCTTTGAAAATTTTACGGGATAAAAAGATCATTGCCGGGCCTTCTCTGAACCGGAAGGCAGTCTGGAATGCCGATGAATTGCGGCATCATGGAGCAACGGTTACAGGATTGAAGACGATTTTCGGAATCAACAAATACCTGAGCAGTGGTGATTTTCATCTGGTCATCTGGTGGGGCGATTCAGTTGACGATCTGGAGGAAGTAGATGTGTCTCTTTTGAAAAAACACAATCTGAAACTCCTTTTTTATATTCAGGACGCGGGTCAGATTCGATCGATACCGTCCGGAGGAAACGTGATTGTAAAATCACCGCCGGTTTCAGGAAATGAAGCGGTTGAAAACGCCTGGATGTTTTCCAGAAGTGAATCCGATATGGATGGAACTGTGGCTCAGGAAAGACTGGAATCAATAGATCTCAATTTTGAGAAATTACTGGAGATTACGGAAGGGGACAAGGATTTTATGTTCAATCTGTTCAACTCCTATTTCAAAAGTCTGGCAGAATGTAAGTCAGAGTTTGAAAAACACCTCAACAGAGAAGACACCGATGGGCTCAAATTCCTGCTGCATAAAATCCGGGCCACAATCAAAACCTTTGACATTCGGTCCCTCGAACATGTTCTCAGTGATACCATCCACCGGATTGAGATTCACCAGATTCCAGACCAGACTGAAAAAGAAAAACTGATCCGGAAAGTGCACCGCATCTGCAACCACGTGAGGAAAAATCTCACCACCTTCGCTGCAACACAGGGAATCAGTTTGTAGTCAGCACGAACTATTTTGTGCCGGTTGAAATTTCGTTCAGGATTTCAGCAATTCTCCCGCAAAGTGCTTTCCGGCTATATTTCTCTACTGAGCCGGAGGCAGATGAATCCTTTCCGGATTTCCACTGTTCAAACAATTCGAGAACAGCTCGTTTTAAACCTTCGCCATCATCAAAACCAACAACAGGTCCGGCTTCAGCCTCCCGGATGATGTGTGCCGCATCGCCATCTACAGGCCCGATGCAAAGTACTGGTCTTCCTATGGCCAGATATTCGAAAATTTTACCGGTCACAATCCCTTTTGCGGACGGTACATTGTTGACGCTGAGCAGCAGTACACGGGCAGCACGCTGAATCTGAATTACTTCACTGTGCGGGACATAAGGAAGAAACTTAATCCAGGAAGTGTTTGAAAATCCGGCAATCTGTTGTTGAACAATCGGGTCGGCAACTCCATAAATCCTCACTTCCATATGCCGGGCTAAATCCGGATTTTCCTGGCGAAGCTCATTCAGCCCATTCCAGAAAGTGGGATGGCTTCGGGCTTTTCCCAGCATACCAATGTGGATGATGCTGAATTTTTCATCCATAGTCATTGGTTGACTAAGGTCGATATCGGCCGGATCATAGCCATTTGTGACAACTGAAACATTCCTGTAACCAGATTCCAGTGCATCCTCTTTCATTTGATTGCTCACCACCACCACATGATTTGCTTTCCGGCACACCAGACTTTCAAATCGTTTGTGCTGTCGGTCAGCCCATGGTTCGAGAGGAAGCTCATGGTAGAAATCAATTTTGGTCCAGGGATCCCGGAAATCAGCCAGCCAGGGAATATCATGTTTTTTCTTAATTGCCAGACCGATCATGTGCATGGAATGAGGCGGTCCTGTGGTGACCATCGCATCCACTTTGTTTTCTGAAAGCCATTTATTGAGGAATGAAACCGATGGATTGATCCAGAACATCCGGCTGTCGGGGATGAAAACATTGGCCCGTATCCACAAGGCCAGTCTGGCTTTCCAGGAAATCTTCCCTTCACCTTTCATCACCGGATTCACCTGGGCATCTGCCTTCTGACCCACCAGTTTGCTGTAAATCTGAAATGGTTCAAAAATTGGTTGTTTGATGATCTGGATTCCGGCCGGAATTTCGTCCAGTAGTTTTTCATCCTTCAGGTCAAAGTCCGGATTGGCAGGTGTGTACACAATTGGCTCCCAGCCATATAAACGGAGATATTTTACAAATTTCAACCAGCGCTGCACACCGGAACCAGCCGAAGGTGGCCAGTAATACGCAATGACAAGGACCTTTTTCAAATGAATACGAATTTAGGATTTGTTTTCCATTGTGAGTTGCCTCAACTCTTTGGCTTTCCAGGCTGTGAATCCCACAGTGGCAAATGTAACATAGGCTCCGTATGTAACCGATGATACCAGGCCGAGAAAACGTGCAGCCACCCCGGATTCAAATGCCCCCAGTTCATTGGAACTTCCGATAAAGATGGAATTGACAGCTGAAACACGGCCTTTCATTTCATCCGGAGTAAAAATCTGGACAATCGTCATACGAATGATGGCGCTCACATTGTCGAACAATCCGCCCAGAAACAACATGGCAAACGATAAAAGAAAACTGGTGCTGAGAGCAAAAATCAGATTGGTGAGTCCAAACAAAAAGACACAGATCAGCAACAATTTGCCGGCACCCTGGCCAAGTGGAAAACGGATCAGAATTCCGGCCATCACAAGACTTCCCAAAGCCGGTGCCGCCCGTAACCATCCCAACCCTTCCGCTCCGGTGTGGAGAATCTGATCGGCAAACAGTGGAAGAACCGCCACTGCTCCACCAAAAAGGACGGCAACCATATCCATCATCATTCCCGGAAACAAAATTTTATGCGACCATACGAACCGAAGGCCCACTCCAATCCGGTTGAAAATGCTTTCACCTGTGTTTCGATATTCTGGTTTTTTAATTCCCCTGAGCTGGAGAAGGGTCAGAACTGCCAGAAGTTGGAGACAGCACACCACACCAAACGAAAAAGCGCCTCCAAGATAGGCGTACAACAATCCTCCGGCAGCAGGACCACCAACTGCACCAATATGAAAAACAGCCGAATTCCAGACAGAAGCCTTCGATACTTCTTCTTTTGAAACCAGCTGTCCCAATAAGGCATTTTGAGATGGCGACAGAATTCCCCTGAAGAGACCCGTCATAAAAATGAGCGCATAAATCAACAAGGGAGAAACCGTTGTTCCGGATTCCGATTCAGAAGCCAGGAACCAAAGTCCAACACTGATGAAAAGATAGCCTACCTGAGAAAAGAGCATAAGGTTCCGGCGGTTGAACCGATCGGCCCAGGCACCGCCAAACAGAAGGAGCCCCACATATGGAATCACTTCAGCAAGACCAGTAAATCCCAGATCAAGGGCATTGTGGGTGATCTGATAAACAAACCAGGCAACAAGGGTTCCCTGCATGTTCACCCCAAGAGTGAAAAAACTTCGGGAACCCAGGAAAAGCAGAAAAGGAGTAGAAGATGCTGTCCCCGCTTTACCAATCATGGTCATTCGTCGGAGTCGTCGGTTTGAGCAGTAGGTTCCGGAACATGAAGCCGCGGATATTCCTGTTCATACACTTTTATGAGCAGGATCAGATAAGAAATCATGAGAGGTCCGATCACCAGACCCAAAATTCCAAACAAAGGAAGCCCCAGAATCACCCCCAGAATGGTAATCAGCGGGTGGGTATCGCCCATTTTTTTGGCAATGTACAGACGGAGAATGTTGTCGATGTTCATAATAACGACAGCACCTACAATGAGCAGACCGACACCTTTCCCTGTTTCGTTGTTTGAAATGAGATAGATACCGCCCGGAACCCAGACAAGTGGCGTTCCCAGCACAGGAATGAAGGCAGCAAAAAAGCTGATCAGTCCCCAGAAAATGGCATCGGGTACTCCGAAAATCCAGAAACTGATACCCACCAATGTTGCCTGAACCAGAGAAATAATTCCAAGTCCCAGTACATTGGCATTGACTGAGGCTTTTAGTTCTTCTGTCAGTGCTTTGATGGTCGGACTGGCAAAGGGCAGGTATTTGTAAACATGCTCATTCAAACTCCGGTTGTACACCTGAAGGTAGTACATCACAAAATAAAGCAAGCCCAGAATGATGAACACATCGAGGGCACCAGTAACCAGTTGCGGAAAGAGGTTGCTCAAAAATGATCCGAGGTTAGATGCGATCGAAGTAATGGTTTCTTTATCCTTCAGACTGAATCCGGAAAACTCCTCCATTTTTTTTACCCAGACCAGAATTTCCTGATAATGAGATGTGTAATACAAGATTTTATCCGTCAGAAGTACCGACAAAAACAGAAAGGGTAGTACAATGACAACAAAGGAAAGTACGATGATCAGAATGGAAGTAAGCGACGGTTTCCATTTTTTTACTTCCACCAGATAGCGGTACATGGGAAGGAAAAGAACGTACAGAATCACACTTCCAAACAAAGCCGACAGGTAATCCCGGAGCCCGAAAAGAATAAAGAAAAGCAGTAGCAGGATGCTGGCAATCAGCAATGTTTGCCGCTGTTTTTTTGTATAGATGTTTTTATGTGCCATGCTTTTCTTATTTCAGACAGAACTTAAAACCCGAAAATATCCGAAGGTTTCAGCTCCTGAACCGGTCCGAATTTACGCAGTGCATCAAAGTTGATTTTGTCTTTCTTTCCGATCAGAACCAATGTGTATTTCTTGTTCTTCACATACGTTTCCTGAAAACGTTTCAGATCATTAAGTGTCAGTCCTGGTGTCTTCTCAAAAACCAACTTCCTCATATCTGAATTCAGTCCTTTTTTCCGGGTAGATAGGTAGGAAAATAAAACGGACGCTTTGGTAACACGCTCACTGCGAAGGGAGGTTTGGATGGATTCTTTGTTGAGATTCAACGACGCTTCTTTCAACGGAATGTTTTCCAGCACGTCCAGCATAGACACCATCGCTTCCGGCAATTTATCGGCCTGACAACCAATGTACGAAGTCATATAATTGGGCTTTCCTTTTTCAGAAGCAAGATTATATCCGGCATAAGCGCCGTAGGCCAAAGCTTTTGATTCTCTCAGTTCCTGAAACACAACTGAACTCATGTTTCCGCCCATATATTCGTTGTACAGATTGGCTAAAACAACCTGCGTACTGTCATAAGGAACGGATTTCGAAATGAAAAGAAGTTCGGTCTGAACCATATCGTAATCGAACCAATATACTTTGTTGCTGTCTGTAGCCAGTTCGGTGAATGCCTTTTTCGGTGGAACAGAAAGGAGCTGAGCTGGTGTTGGTCGGACTTTCTCCAGGGAAGCCAGCATGTCACTTTCTTCTGCCGGACCGTAGTACAGAATTTTGTGTTCAAACGTGGAAAGGCTGCGGATAAATGCCAGCAGATCGTCTTTGCTCACAGATGAAAGTTCTGAGTTTTTCAAAATGAAATGAGCCGGAGACTCTTTCCCAAACTTGGCGTATTGCGACAAACCTGCCTGAAGGATAAAGCCTTTGTCGAGTTTCTGGTTTTCACGCTCTTTAATCAAACCATCCACCAAAACGGCCAGATCTTCTTTCGATCCTGTTGGCTGCGTTAAAAGTTGATCCAGCAAGCGAACGGACGGTTCGAAATTTTCCTGAAGTCCTTTCACCGTCACATAGCATTGGTCGTTGTTGGATTGGAATGAAATTTCTGTTCCCAGCTTGAATAATTCAATCTTGAACTGATTTCCGTCTTTGTTGCCTGCTCCGCAAAGATCCAGAAACCGACCTGCCAGTTCCATTTTCTTATCGGTCAGTTCGCCGAATTCAAGCAGATAGGTTAGCTGGAAAAGAGGAGTGGATTTGTTCTTTTTGTACAACACTTCAACACCTGGCTTCCAGAAGGAGTGCGCCAGATCTTTGGAGTAATCCAGAAACTGAGGTTCAAGCAAAGGGGAGTTTTTGCTGGCAACTTTCTTGTAAAAATCGGAGGATCCGTCCTTGTTCAGGAAGTTTGGGGTAATGGACGGCTTCGAAATTTTGATGGGATTCGGGTCTTTGCCCGTAACTTTTTCAACCGAAACATATTGGTTACCATAGTACTTACGCACAAAATTCATGATCTCCTGTTTGGTGACGGACTTCAACTGATCCGTTTCTTTCCATACATCGGCCCAGTTCGCATCCAGAATAAAGGCATTCATCTGCGCAAATGCCCGGCCCTGGTTGTTGTCAAACTGACGGAGCTCGTTGATTTTCATGTTGTTCACGATTGCAGGAATCAACCAGTCTTCGAATTTGCCTTGTTTGATTGAATCAAGCTGAGCCAGGATAAGATTGCGGACGGCAGCCAATGATTGTTTTTCACGAGGTGAACCGTAGAATATATGGGTCGTATAATCTTTGTTTTCGTCCAGATATGTTCCCGCTCCCAGCACCAGTTGTTTTTGGTTCAGGTTGAGGTCTATCAAACCCGCCTGCCGGTTTTGAAGCATCTGATCAACCAGACCTGCGAGCAGACTTTCTCTCGTTCCATATCCAGGCAACCGGAATCCGATCATCACACTTTCTTCTGAAGGCCCCAGTACTTTCTTGATGATTGGCTGGGTAATCGGTGCTTCAACCGGTGCTTTCCAGGCTGGAACAGGGCGGGAAGGCATGTTGCCGAATGTGCTGTCGATCAGACGGATGGTGCGGTTTGGATCCAGATCACCGGCCAGGCAGATCGCCATGTTGTTCGGTACATAATAGGTGTTGAAAAACTTCCTGATTTCGGTAATCGATGGGTTTTTGAGGTGTTCAACAGTTCCGATTGTGGTCTGTGTGCCATACGGATGTTTTTTGTACAGATTCGCAAACAGGGTTTCCTGTACTTTGTCGTCGTCGCTGTCGAGCGACATGTTTTTTTCTTCGTACACTGCTTCCAGCTCTGTGTGAAAAAGCCGGGGCACAAGAAGACTGAATCGTTCCCGTTCGATTGCCAGCCATTTTTCCAGCTGATTGGCAGGGATGGAATTCATGTACACCGTCTGCTCATTGGATGTAAAGGCATTGGTTCCTTTCGCACCAATCAGACCAACCATTTTGTCGTACTCATTGGCGTAGCAAAGTTTGCTGGCTTCAAACGAAACCTTGTCAATTTGCTTGTACAGCGCTTTCCGTTTCACCGGATCTTTCAGGCGACGGTACCGGTTGAACATCCGCTCGATGCTGTCAAGAAGGACTTTTTCTTTGGCGTATTCTTTCGCCCCGATTTGTGAGGTGCCCTTAAAAACCATGTGCTCCAGGTAGTGGGCGAGTCCTGTGTTGTCAGACGGATCGTTTTTGCTTCCAGCTCTCACAGGAATGAGGGTGAAGATCTGAGGAAGGTCACGGTATACAGAAAGGTACACTTTCATTCCGTTTTTCAGTGTGTAGATGCGTGTTTCGGTAGGATCTCCTTCCACCGCCTGATATGTATAACCGGCTTCTGTGAGCGTTTTGGTTTCATATTTCTGTGCTGAAACGGAAACGGTGATCAGACAGAAAAAAAGGAGATGGATCATCCGGCTGATCGTCCTGCCGGGGTGTAGTTGGTAGTGCATTGGTTCGAGGAAATTCCTTTTGATGCGAAATGACTGCAAAACAAGGCTTTTAATCCCGAAAATGGAAGTCAGTTTGAAAACTAATCATGTCGTGCGATGGTCTTTTTCTTCGCTCTTTCTGAGCGTTTGAGATGTGATTTTTACGCGTTTCCGGCCTTTTCTCCAGCCATTTTACACCTAACTTGCCGCCGGAAACTTTCATTTTCTCTGTTGCGAAATCTCCTGATTATCGGTTTGTTGATTGGTATTTGCCTGTTCCGGATGGGCGAGACCATGGCGCAAAGCGGCACGAAAATCCGGAAGAAAATCCCCAGGCCCAGTTCAGATTTCCAACTGGACAGCCTCACCATCATTGCCCCCACACTTCGCTGTATTTCGGATACCAGTCTTCGGTTTGCCTACGATTTCAAAACCGGCAGAATCCAGACTCAAAAAGGTACATTTTCAGGAGACTCCGTCACATTTGAATATTACCGGTATCCGTTTGATGCATCGAAACCAGTATATGCGTTCAGTACCGCTTTATACGATTCCCTCCTTTCATTTGCTGATTATCCCGGTTTGGAACGAAAGCCCGAAAAGAGGGAGGAATTGTTTGAAATGCCGGGCATTCAGAAGTCAGGTGTCATTTCGAGAGGAATCAGCGTAGGAAACGGACAGAACGGATTTGTCAATTCCGCACTGAACCTCCAGCTCGAGGGGCAGCTTTCTCCCGAGATCCGGCTCACAGCGGTTTTATCGGATCAAAGTGTGCCTTTTCAACCGCAAGGAAATACCCAGCAGATCCGGGAACTGGATAAAATTTACATCCAGCTCGACCACAATCAAGGTCGGTTACTGGCGGGAGATGTGGTCCTTAAAAATGAAGAATCACAGTTCCTTCGCTACTATAAAAACATTCAGGGAGCGCAGGTCGAAGCGTATTGGGATTCAACCAAACAAAGCAAAACCCGGGTCGGTGCCGGCGTGGCGAAAGGGAAATTTGCATCAGTTGTGGTCACCGTTACGGAAGGAGTACATGGTCCGTACCGTCTGCGGCCTCCCAACAATCCGGATTTGCTGGTGGTGATTCTGGCCAATTCGGAACGGATTTATTTTGATAATCGTCTGTTGAAACGTGGCTTCAACCAGGATTATGTGATCGACTACAACACGGGCGAACTTACCCTCAACAATAATCTGTTGGTGACCCAATTTACCCGACTTCGGTGCGATTTTGAGTATTCGGAACGGAATTACAGCCGGACCATTGTAATGGGTGAACACGAAGAAAAAATCGGTCAGGCCACCATTCAGTTGACGCATTACCAGGAGCAGGACAATGCCAGCCGTCCGCTGAGTTTTTCACTCGATTCTCTTTCGTCATCCATCCTCAACCAGGCAGG
>DAIOVD010000069.1:12676-17099 GCA_036759185.1 Catalimonadaceae bacterium
TACAACGGACCTGGAGGCGGATCATATCTTCCTGTTCGGCAGGCGGTTTTACCCAATCGACGGGCTATGAGCCGTGCAGCGGTGTCGGTCAATCTGGGAAAAGGACATGCCATCCGTACCGAAGCCGCTTTTAGTCAGTACGACAGAAACAGATTGTCGAAACTCGATAAAGCCGACAATGGGGGAAATGCCCAGTCGATGGGTTACAGCTGGAATCCGGACGGAGTCAAGGGCAAAATCCTGCCTTCAGCCAGTGTCGAATACATAAGACTGAGCCGGAATTTTCAGGCCATCGATCGTTTCCGGGGAATAGAATTTGAGCGTGACTGGAACGGAAACAGTGGCGATACACTTTCTGCCGATGATCACCTGGTTCAGTCCAGACTTGGGTTGAAAAAGGATGACCAATGGGACGTTTTCTATTCAGGTGCCTGGCGAAACAAAGGCGGGAACGTGAAAGGACTTCAGCAACAGGCAGGGCTCAATTTTCGGTTGGGTCTTCTCCGGTTTCAGAACCAGGCTTTTCTCATGCAGAATTCCCGTTCACAGGAAGAGGCCAACTGGCGGAGACTTTCTTCCATGGTGTCGATGGATAAATATGGATTGATTCCGGCCTACACATTCACAGCTGATGAAAACGTTATCCGCAGGTCCCGTTCCGATTCGGTGTTACGAACCGTCATGAATTACCGGGCTCATTCCTTTTCGCTGAAAAGTAAAGACAGCAGTCAACAGGTTTTGTCAGTATCGTATACCTACAGAGAAGACCAGCAGCCTTTTTTTGGAGAACTGTTCCGGAACCTGTTTTCACAGAATGGAGAATTGAGAGCTGGCAAAACACTGGCGGCCAGTCACCGGATTGATTTGTATGGAAACTACCGGACCGTCCGATATGCACGTTTGGAGAAACAGGAAGAAAATCTGGCAGGAAGGCTGGATTACCAGGGTTCTTTCTGGGATGGAGCCTTGCGACAGGAAATCGTTTTTACCGCCAATACCGGACAGGAAGCCAAGCGTAATTTTCAATTTATCAGGGTCAATGCAGTGGGAGAGGGCACGCACCAATGGGTGGATTACAATGGAAACGGTTTGCAGGAACTCGATGAATTTGTGGAAGCCCAACGGACCGAAGACCGGCAGTACATCAAAATATTCACTCCGACCAGCGAACTGATTCGTGCCTATACCAATGTGTTGAATTACCGGCTCAACCTGGCGGCACCCCAAAGCTGGAGGTTTGCCGGTGGAATTAAGAAACAGCTGTCAAAGTTTTCGTTGCTGAGCAGCATTACATCGGACCAGAAATCCATTGGCGGCAAGACACGTGACCGGTACCTTCCGTTTACCGAAGTGGGAAACGAACAGGTGCTGTCTGCAAACCGGATTTTCCGGAATACAGTATTTTTCAACCGGACCCAATCTGATTTCGGGGCAGAGTACAGTCAGATCAATTCCCTCCAGAAAGTATTGTTGTCCAACGGATTCAGCCTCAGGAAAATCCGGGAGCACCGTTTTCTTTTCCGCAAGAATCTCAGCACCTATCTCAACTTCACACTTCAATCTGCATTGTATGAAAGGACGGTGCAGTCCGATGCACTGGCAGCCCAGAATTACAGACTGAATGGTTATGAAGTCGGCCCCGAGTTTTCTATCCAGCCCAATCAAAGTCACCGCATCACCGGCACGGGGCAGTTTTCAACGAAACAAAACCAAACGGGAGAAGAGCAGACCCGACTGTGGAAAGTGGGAGTGGAATACCGGTACAACCAGCAGAGTTCCCGAACTCTCAATGGTTCGTTTCGAGTAACTGAAATCCGGCATCAGGGAAGTCTTCAATCGCCGGCGGCCTATGAAATGCTGGAAGGATTATTACCAGGACGGAATCTCACCTGGGGCATCAATGTTCAGCAAAAACTGGCTCAGGGTCTTCAGTTGTTGTTTACGTACGAAGGCCGGAAATCGGAAACCATCCGGGTAATCCACATCGGGAAGATGCAGGCAAATCTGTTGTTTTGATTCAAACCGGAAAGTTTGATTATCAGGCAGCAGAATCATGATGCAGGCTAGTGGCAACAAAATAAATGGCCATTTGCAATCTTGGAATAGTTCCCAGATTTGCCAAATCTTGTCAAAATCCTCACACCTCCTTCTCCTCCGGCTTTCCTTTTCCAGTCAGAATCAATTCCACTAAACTTCCTTCAATGTAGCCTGCCCAGGCACCGGAACAACCGTTGTAGCATTCGATTTCCGGAACCAATCCTTTGTGAGTAAAAAGCAATTCGGTTTTTGAGCCGAGGTCGTGGACCTCAAATTCGATGCGGGTTCCCGTCCATTCAGATTTTCGGGATACAAAACTCAACGTACTTTCAGTCACCAGCCACACCACTTTGAAGTTCGGCAGAAATTCCACCAGCTTTTGTTTGGAATAGTGCACATCCCCGAAACGGACAGAAAATTGGTCCCCCAACTTTTGGGATTCGCCTTCCAGGTTTTCGGTCCACCATTTGGTGACATCGTTGATGCAGGAAAATGCGTTTTCCAGAGGCGCATTCAGAACTAAACGAATCTGAAATCCTTGTTCGTCCAGCTGCTGGGAAATGGTTTCCTGAAATTCATTCCGTCCTTCTTTGGGATTGGGCTGGCCTATTCCTGTGTTGATCCTGTTCAGCAAACTGCCTTCAATGTAATTTCGCCATGCATCGCGGCAGATCTCAAAACATTCGTGTTCCGGTGTCAGTCCTTCGTGGATAAACCGGATTTCGGTCTGGTTTCCTTTTTCTTCAACATCAAACCGAATCTGTGTTCCTGTCCATTCTGCCTGGTTTTTTGTAAAACTGAAGTGATTTTCCGTCACCAGCCAGACCAGTTTTTTGGCGGGTTCCAGTTCGGTAATTTTCATTTTGCAGGAGTGCAGCTTTTCGAAATGGTAGGAAAATTCCCCGTTCAGCGAATCGGTGGTGCCCGTAATTTCTTCCGACCACCAGCTTTCCGGATGCAAAAGGGCGGAGAAAACCTCGGATGGATGTTTGTCGGTGGTGATGGTGTATTGCAGATCGGTGGCCGTCATGTCTGAATGTTTCGATTGTTGAAGTGGCAAAACTACCGTCCGTGATTCTCTGTTGTTGAGTGCAAAAAAGACATTCTCGCGGGTTGATCCGGACAATCCGGAGATTTAGTTTTACTGAAAAAAACAGGAGCAATGAAACACCTTACTCTTTTGGTTCCCAACGGTGAAAACAATCTCAGCAGCATCGTTGGCGCCTATAAAATTTTGTCGAGGGCCAATTCGCTCTGGCAGGAGAGGGGCAAAGATCCTGTTTTTCAGATCCAGCTGGCCGGATTGCAAACGGAAGTGGATTTCTACGACGGCTTGTTTTCTGTAAAACCCCATACGCATGTATCGGCAATATCACGGACAGATCTCATTTTGATTCCGTCATTAAACCACAATTTTGAATTGGCCATCCGCGAAAACACGGAAATGATTGACTGGATCCGTTCGCAATACCGTTTGGGAGCCGAATTGGCCAGCATTTGTACGGGGGCTTTTTTTCTGGCCGAAACCGGCATTCTCAACGGAAAATCCTGTTCCACACACTGGTCGGCAGCCGATGTTTTTCGTTCCCGTTTTACCGAGGTTCGCCTGCAGCCCGATCGCCTCATTACGGACGAAAACGGAATTTACACCAATGGTGGGGCGTACTCCTTTCTGCAACTGATGCTGTATCTGGTGGAAAAATACTTCGATCGGGAAACCGCAATTCTGTGTTCCAAGATCTTCCAGATCGACATGGACAGACAGAGTCAGTCGTCTTTCATCATTTTTTCGGGACAGAAAAAGCACAACGATGAGCTGGTGAAAAAGGTGCAGGATTATCTGGAGTCGAATGTGCAGGAGAAATGGTCGGTGGAAGAATTGTCTTCCCGATTTGCGTTGGGGCGGCGGACGTTTGACCGCCGCTTTTCCAAAGCCACAGGCAATTCCCTCATCGAATATGCCCAACGTGTAAAAATAGAAGCGGCCAAAAAAGCTCTGGAATCCACCCGAAAAACGGTTCAGGAAATTATGTACGATGTTGGCTATTCCGATCTGAAAGCCTTCCGCGAAGTTTTCCGGAAAGTGACGGGCGTTTCGCCGGTTGAGTATAAGATGAAGTGGGGGAGAGAATTAGGAATTAGGGGGTAACATGCAAAGCTTGTTGAAAATCCTGTATAGCAGAGGTCTTCAGTGTGGTGTCTTATGCGCCAAATTGAGAATGAAAAGGCAATTTCAGGAGGTCTGGCTATTGAGAAAGTTATGTGCCAGCTATTGTAGGAAAAATCATTTCAGGTTCGGAAAGGTCGAAAAGTGAATAGTGATTTGCTTGAAATTCACTCTGGTTGAAAGTAAAAGATCAAGAAACTGGATTTCGTTTTAATTAAT
>DAIOVD010000069.1:17199-20876 GCA_036759185.1 Catalimonadaceae bacterium
TCAAAATCTCAGAGGAGTAGATTCATAAACCAGGTGGCTGCGAAGGGCAAAAAATCCCAAAAACCAACCCAATTGATTTTTATATATTTGTACGTCAAGCTGTACAAACTATGATCTCAACAACCATTACTGATTTTCGGAAAGACATCAAACTTTATCTTGATAAAGTATCTAAGGATTTTGAAACCCTGGTTATCAACAGAGGGAAGGATTCTGGCGTTGTTGTTCTTTCGTTGGAGGAATACAATTCTCTCAAATCAACGGAATATGAGCTCTCTTCCAAAACAAATGAGGCCCGACTGGATGCTTCAGCAGCAAAATTGCGAGCAGGGGTTTTTTTCGAAAAAGACCTGCTTGATTTGTGAAATTCTTGTTTTCAGATGAATCCTGGCAGGATTACCTGTATTGGCAGGAAACCGACAAAAAAATCCTGAAACGAATCAATGAATTGTTAAAGGATACAGCCAGAACTCCCTTCGCTGGAATTGGAAAGCCAGAACCATTGAAGCATAAATATAAAGGGTTTTGGTCCAGAAGGATAACAGATGAACACAGGTTGATTTATCAGGTAAAGGACGACCAGGTTTTTATTCTGAAATGTCGGTTTCACTATGATTAGGCGAGGTGATTGAAGGTTTGACTATCACTTTTTTCCGACTGAAGGAAAGTAGGAATTCGAATTCCGGAAATTGAATTTCAATCGTTTACCAACGGTACTTTTTGATCTGATTGGCATCCGGAACATTGGTGCCTGTGGCGAAAAGAATTCCAAATGTGAGCCCCACAGTCACATATGTCCCCTGAATTTTCCAGTTGGAAATCGTAGAAAAATAACCGGCCTTAACCAGTATCCCATAATTTAAAAAAGTCGGACTTACGGTGTTCATCTCTGTGCTGTTGATATTCAGATATTGAAAATGGTAGCCGATGGAGAAATCGACCATTGGTCCTGCATTGAATCGGATAGACTTATTATTTTTTTCTGCATCCAAACGACAGTTCCCGATTTCGGAATTCAATTGGACCCAATGCCGGACTTTGGGGCCATCCTTCACCAGAAACTCATTTTGCAAAAGGTAAGAGACGGTTGCATATGGTTTATTATGTGCTACGGAATCCAATTCATGGATGATCATCTTGTTTACGGTTGATAGACATATTTTTAAGCCCATTCCCAATTTATACCGGGGTCTTGTTAGCTGTAAACCAAAATGGTATAAAAACCCAGGATCTAATTTAAATCGAACTGAACCCATCGGTTTCCAATAGGCTAAGTCCCAATGCAAATTGATCCCATTCATTTGGGCGAAACACCTGTTATCCATAAAAACTTTCATATATTCTTTGAAAAGAGTCCGCGGGTATTTTTGTAAAAACAGCCGGGCATTTACGTTTCGTTCCCTCTCTTCACGGATTATGTTTGCGTAGCTTCTTTTTGCCAGCCGCAGTAAATTCGAACTGTGGCTGTTTGTTCGGTTGTAAAAGCGGATAAAATCTTTGGTTTCCATCGTCAACGAACTGTCGGCCAAATAGCTTGAGTCGGACTCTTGTTTTAAGTACAATTTGTAGAAATTTATAAAGATAAAGTCATGTTCAACGAACGAATAGGTTGCCTGTGCCGATTCTTCAGTCAGAAAATTCGGGTCATAAAATGCTTTTACTGCAGAGTCCGAACGCCCCATCAGCCGTTCCAGAACAAATAGTTCAGACAATTTAAATGGTTTATCAGGGAAATTATGTGTGGCAGAACGTAAGGAATCGGTTAGTGTCCGGGCAAACGAAATATTGCCGGAGAAAATGGCGAGTGCGATTCTTTTCCTCACTTCTGAAACCGGATTCCTTTCATAAGTGATGGTCTGCCTGATTTCATCTTCAATCTGTCCTATGCAAAAACGAGGGACAAAAAATAACACGAAAGGCAGGAGAGCGATGAGTCGTAACTGTTTCATTCCGGGGTCGATAAAATGCAGGAGAGGGTTTTGGGATGAACTTTGTTCCGGTATTGTGCATGGCCAAGTTCAAAGGTTAAGCCCATCCACAAAAAGCCCAGATTAAAGGAATTCTGATTCGGAAATAATTCGGGTGGTGTGTAGGCTACCCGAAGAGAATAGCTGGCCGGATAATCCTGAAAGATGAGTTTGTCACAATGCCAGTCGGTGTTTTTCCAATATCGATTGGGTGGTGTAGCCAGTTTTTTCGTCAGCATAAATCCGAAAACCAGGTTGGCGCCGGTGAATACGCTGGTTTTGTTCGGATCTATTTGTTTTCCGGCACTGTCTTTTTGTGGCAACCGGTTGATCCGCACATTGGTGAGAGCAAGTCCTGTGAATGGTGTCAGCTGGAAATGCTTTGAAAAAATAATCCTCCCTCCACCGGAAAGCTGAAAATTGTTGTAGCCGATGGACCTGTTTTTTTCAAAAAGGAAGTTGTGGATGGTGACGGGCGTTTGCACACGGGCCGCTCCCAGATCGATGTTTCCTTCGGCCATCCAATGTTCATAAAATATCCGGGCCTGAAATCCGAAGGATACGCCGGGTGACATGTACACATCGTATGGACCTTGCGGGACGATGCTGGAAACAGAAATGCCGAATTCATGCCGAAACGGTTGTGGAAGATAGATCCGCTGATATTTTCGTTCCAGTGCTTCAAAAAACTGAGATTCCGGATATTTATGACGGAGCCTTATCAGTTTGATCTGCGATTTCACTCTATTATTATTGTAACTGTATCTTGAATGAAATAGCTGATCGAAGAGAAGAAGAGCCTCTTTGGCTTCTTCTGAAAAATTTGTTTTCTGAATCGAATCCTCAATGAGAGGGTGGTATTGTTTCCAGTAATCCGTTAGAAATTTACTGAGTTGATCACTTTCCGGGATGTAAACAAAATCACCATTTGGCATTTTTTGAACCTGGACAGGAACCGGATCCGTGATATAATGGAGGATTTCATTAAAGTTCCCGAAAATCAGATTGAGCCCCAGGTGTTCGGTTTCGTTGAAGCACTGAATGTTTTCATATCCTGCCAGTTTCTCCCGGATAAAAAAATACGCCTCCCGTGCTTTTGGCACATCACCTTTTGAAAGTCTTTCGTCGATGAAGGCCCTCGTTTGTTCAATCTGCCTGAAATCGGTGAAGGGTTGTTTTACAGACTGTGCGTTCAGTACCGAAATATGAAAAGTAAAGAAGAGAAACAACAGAAGCCAGTACACAGATTTGACCATGGGCTTTTTGGATTTGGTTTGTGTCAAATCTAAAAGAAAGCCGGGTTCAGATCAAAATGAAGAAGCTTCGATTTTGATTTTTCTTTCGTTCTCTCCAAAACCAGGACGTTCTGAAAAGTTCCGGACTTCAACGGCAGTGTCGCCTGGAGAAATGTCAGGAATCACAGAGAAACTCTGGTAATTCTCAAATGATCCAATTTGTCAGGTTTTGTTCTGCCAGTTTTTTTTTTGAAATAATTTCTCCAAAATTTCTGAAATAATTTCAACGATTTTTTTTGAAATTATTTCAGCCAGAAAAAAAAATAATATTTCAGCGGAGTAAAAAAGAAAATGAAAAGTGGGGGAGGATCTTGTCTACTGAAAAGTTTAAACCAAAACCCACCCATTTTCGTATTTCAATGAAACCGGTCAAGCCATGAAGTATATTTTCCTTTTTCTTTTTCTGATTTCGCTT
>DAIOVD010000070.1:0-20810 GCA_036759185.1 Catalimonadaceae bacterium
ACGTTGACTGTCCGGGTCACGCTGACTATGTGAAGAACATGGTTACCGGTGCTGCTCAAATGGACGGTGCTATTCTTGTGGTTGCTGCTACAGATGGTCCTATGCCTCAAACTCGTGAGCACATCCTTTTGGCTCGTCAGGTTGGTGTACCACAGCTTGTTGTTTTCATGAACAAAGTTGATATGGTGGATGATCCTGAGCTTCTTGAGCTAGTTGAAATGGAGATCCGCGAACTTCTTAGCTTCTATGAATTTGATGGTGACAACATTCCTGTAATCCAAGGGTCTGCTCTTGGTGGTTTGAATGACGATCCAAAATGGGTTACTACAATCGATGCTTTGATGGATGCTGTAGATAGCTTCATTCCAATCCCAGCTCGTTTGACTGAACTTCCTTTCCTTATGCCGGTTGAAGATGTTTTCTCTATCACAGGTCGTGGTACAGTAGCAACTGGTCGTATCGAAAGAGGAATCATCAACTCTGGTGAAGCAGTTGATATCCTTGGTATGGGAGCTGAAAACCTTAAGTCTGTTGTAACAGGGGTTGAAATGTTCCGTAAGATTCTTGACCGTGGTGAAGCTGGTGATAACGTTGGTCTTCTTTTGAGAGGTATTGACAAAGATCAGATTCGTCGTGGAATGGTTATCTGTAAGCCAGGTTCCGTAACTCCTCACTCTGAGTTCAAAGCTGAAGTTTACGTTCTTTCGAAAGAGGAAGGTGGACGTCACACTCCATTCTTCAACAAGTACCGTCCTCAGTTCTACATGAGAACTACTGACGTTACAGGTGAGATCACTCTTCCAAAGGATGTAGAGATGGTAATGCCAGGTGATAACATCACGATTAATGTTAGATTGATCAATAAAGTGGCTATGGAGAAAGGTCTTCGTTTCGCGATTCGTGAAGGTGGACGTACCGTAGGTGCTGGTCAGGTTACAGAAGTCCTTGACTAATAAGTCTTTAAAAGTTCCGCCAAAAGCGGAACTTTTTTTTCATAATGTAAAAGGATTGCATTAATTTTGCAGTCCTTTTTTAAAAACGGGTGTAGCTCAATTGGTAGAGTAGCGGTCTCCAAAACCGTTGGCTGTGGGTTCAAGTCCTACCACCCGTGCAAAAGTTTGATTGACAATGAAAAGAGTAATTAATTTTATTAATCTTTCGTATCAGGAGATGGTTACGAAGGTCAGTTGGCCTTCCGGTAGCGACTTGAATAATCAAACCATTCTTGTGTTGGTCGCGTCCATCATTTTCGCGTTGCTCATTGGAGTAATGGATTTTGGATTCGAATCTTTAATGAAGGTGTTTTATAACCTGTAATTCAAAGAACGTGGCGGATCTAAAGTGGTATGTGATCAGGGCAGTAGCCGGACAGGAAAAGAAAGTTAAAAACTACATCGACACGGAGGTAATCCGTCAGAAGCTCGAAGATGTGGTTACTCAGGTCCTGATTCCTTCAGAGAAGGTAATGGAGTTGAGGAATGGCAAGAAGGTGATTCGTGAGAAGAACTTTTTTCCTGGTTATATTATGGTAAATGCAGATCTCAATAACGGTGAGGCATTCCATACTATTAAAAGTGTACCCGGCGTAATTGGTTTTCTTGGTGCAAACCGGAGTTCCATTGAAAAGGTACCTGTACCACTTCGTGAATCTGAAATTAACCGGATTTTAGGAAGAGTAGATGAATCGCAGGAAGATGTGATGCGGTTTGAAACCACATTCATCAAAGGTGAGGTTGTGAAGGTTATTGATGGACCATTCAACACATTTACTGGTACAGTTGAAGAAGTATTTGATGAAAAGAGGAAGCTGAATGTGATGGTGAAGATCTTTGGTCGGAACACACCACTTGAGCTGAATTATACGCAAGTAGAAAAATTACAAACAGTTAAAAATTAGCAATGGCTAAAGAAATAAGTACCTACGTAAAGCTCCAGATTAAGGGAGGCGCTGCGAATCCATCGCCGCCGATTGGACCTGCTCTTGGTTCCAAGGGTGTGAACATCATGGAGTTTTGTAAACAGTTTAACGCGAGAACCCAGGACAAAGCTGGTGTTGTGGTTCCCGTCGTGATCACTGTTTATACTGACAAATCGTTTGATTTTGTCATCAAAACTCCTCCGGCAGCGGTGCTACTTCTTGAAGCAGTGAAACAAAAAACCGGTTCAGCAGAGCCTAACCGGAAAAAGATCGGATCAGTAACCTGGGAACAGGTTAAAACGATTGCGGAAACTAAAATGCCTGATTTGAATGCATTTGAAGTTGAACCGGCAATGAGAACTATCGCAGGAACTGCGAGAAATATGGGAATCACTATATCTGGTAAAGCACCCTGGGAGAACTAACAATGGCAAAGCTTACAAAAAATCAGAAAAAGGCTCTTGCCGTTGTCGATATAACGAAAGAGTATTCTCTAACAGACGCAGCTGCGCTTCTTAAGAAAG
Organism: Catalimonadaceae bacterium; assembly: GCA_036759185.1. Classification (GTDB taxonomy): domain Bacteria; phylum Bacteroidota; class Bacteroidia; order Cytophagales; family Flexibacteraceae; genus CAMDMI01. Next base: position 2,443 of record DAIOVD010000070.1, read on the forward strand.
CATCATTTACCAAATTCGATTCGTCTGTTGACATCGATGTTCGGTTGGGTGTTGATCCACGGAAGGCAGATCAGATGGTTCGTGGCGTTGCCGCTCTTCCTCATGGAATTGGAAAAACCGTTAAAGTATTGGTTCTCTGTACTCCTGATAAGGAAGCAGAGGCGAAAGAAGCCGGAGCCGATCACGTAGGTCTTGACGACTACATCGCAAAGATCGAAGGAGGTTGGACCGATATTGATGTGATTATCACTATGCCAAGTATTATGGCGAAGGTGGGTCGTTTGGGTAAGGTATTGGGACCAAGAGGTTTGATGCCAAATCCAAAGTCAGGTACTGTCACCACAGATGTTGGTAAAGCAGTAACTGAGGTGAAGGCTGGTAAAATCGACTTCAAGGTTGATAAAACCGGTATCATTCACACCAGTATCGGGAAAGTATCTTTCACACCTGATAAATTGTCTGACAACGCCATGGAACTGATTAACGTTATCAGCAAACTGAAGCCATCGTCTTCCAAAGGAACCTACTTCAAGTCAATCACATTGACTTCTACAATGGGCCCTGGAATTAAAATAGATACAAGCACTATTCCTGGATTATAATCATGACTAGAGAAGAAAAAGGACTTTTAATTGAAGAATTAGCCGGGAAATTCGGAGCTACGCCAAACTACTATTTTGCAGATGGTTCCGGAATGTCCGTAGAAAAAACTGACAACTTTCGTCGTGAGTGTTTTCGCAGAGGCTTTGAATATGTTGTCGTAAAGAATTCTCTGATCGAGAAGGCTCTTGAAAGAAATCAGTTGGTTGATGAAGGTTTTAATTCCTCCGTTTTGAGGGGATTTACCGGAATCATTTTTTCTGAAGATCCGAAAGCGCCAGCTAAGCTGATCAAGGAATTTTCAAAAACTAACAATGGGCTTCCCGCCTTTAAAGGTGCCATTGTTGATAAATCGTACTTCTCAGGTGCGGATCAACTGGATACGTTGATGACTCTGAAAACCAAGAATGAATTGATCGGTGAAGTAATTGGATTACTCCAGTCACCGATGAAGAATGTGGTTTCTGGTCTTACAGCTTCCGGTTCCAAAATTGCTGGAGTGCTCAAAACTTTGTCCGAACGTTAATCGAATTGTAAACAAAAAAAAATGTCAGATCTTAATAAACTTGCCGAACAGTTGGTAAACCTTACTGTAAAAGAGGTTAACGAACTAGCTACCATCCTTAAGGATGAATATGGTATTGAACCTGCTGCTGCCGCTCCCGTAATGGTTGCTGGTCCTGCTGCTGGTGGAGATGCTCCTGCTGCTGCTGAGAAAACATCTTTCGATGTTATCTTGAAAAGCGCTGGTGCTTCTAAATTGAATGTTGTGAAACTTGTGAAAGATCTTACCGGTCTTGGCCTGAAAGAGGCAAAAGATCTGGTTGATGCTGCTCCTAAGCCTTTGAAAGAAGGTGTTGCAAAGGATGAAGCTGAAGGTTTGAAAAAATCTTTGGAAGAAGCCGGAGCTGAAGTTGAGATCAAGTAATTTCAATAATTCTCTTTTTATTATTGTCAAAGGTCGGCTTTTTGCCGACCTTTGTGCTTCTACATCTGGGGTCGACTGGTTTTGACAGCGGGTGGTTTGACTAAATGGCATGCAAGGTTTGTTCTGTTCCTTCAAAAACGGTTCATCTATACTCGGCGAATATTCTTACGCCTTGGCCGCCTAATCGGAGATTAGCGTAGCCTTTGTCCTTCCAAGGTTGTCAGCATGGCTTTGGGTTCTGGGCATCATCACATGCTGGATCGGGTGCCGATTTCAGGTGAGCATCTGATTACCACCTGGAAAAACCAAATAAGTTGCCTTGCACTTTAAGAAAGGCTAAGCATGTAGATGTTTCTTTGAGCTCTTGTCTGGACGTGGGTTCGAATCCCTCCGACTCCACTACACCTTCCGGTATCCGGGAGGTGTTTTTTTTGTCTTGTTTTTACAACGCGGACCTTCGTACCTTTGCCACATGCAACTTCTTTTGCGCATCGCCAGAAAAATTGTAACCAATTTCTATTTGGGTACATCCACGATATTCCTTATCTGGATTACATTTTTTGACGGTAATGATCTGATTAGTCTGTTTTCAAACCGAATGAAGCTTAGGGAAACAGAGTCAGATATCGCCTACTACCAGGAAAGGATTGATATGGTTCTTGCTGAACAAGCCCGCCTCCATGGAAATCCGGATGCCATTGAACGGTTTGCCCGTGAAAAATTCCTTATGAAAAAGGAAAATGAAGATGTGTATGTATTTCCTCAGGAGGCTAATAACTCCATTTTTGATCGCCTGATTGGATTTTAACCTCCGGAACTTCTGATTTTGTAACGGTGCCAATTCGGTACACTGGTAATGCGTACTCCAGGCAAATAGTCTCAATTTTTTCAACTACCTCTGGTTTGCAATAAACCTCCATTCTCACCCCACAATTAAATGTCTTGAAAAGTTCGGGATCATCAATACCCGCTTCTTTCTGAATCAGCCTGAATACGTCCGGCACTTCCCAGTTCACTGTTTTATTAACCGATACATTTCCAATGAAATTCTTCACTTTGGAATGAGCTCCACCTGTGCTGTGAATCAATCCTGAAATCTTATTGTTGTCCGTTTCTTCCAGAAGTTTCTTCACAACTGGTGCGAATGTTCTGGTAGGTGAAAGTAAAGCCTCACCAAGATTCTGGAATCCGCTAATCGGCGCATCCAGTAACCGGAAAGGTCCTCCGTATCCGCCTGATTGAGCAAAATGTGCGTCAATGCTCTCCGGAAACTGGTCTGAATAGACTTCATTTAATAGAATATGCCGGGCTAACGTAATACCGTTTGAAGCTATGCCAGAGTTCAACTTTGATTCATACGAGGTCTTTCCTGATGAAGCTAGGCCCAGAATCACATCTCCTTCCTCAATTGCAGAAGCTGTGATGAGATTTTTTTTCGGAAACCGGCAGGAGATATTGGAATCTACAATCACGGTTTTTACAAGATCCCCAACATCCGCAGTTTCTCCACCTGCGAAATAGATGTTGACTCCTATTGATCGCATGGATTCACAGAATTCCTCTGTTCCTTCTATGATGGCTTTAACGACCTCGCCCGGAATCAAGCGTTTGTTCCGGCCCAAAGTTGATGTGATCACAAAATCAGTTGTAGCCCCCACACAAAGCAGATCGTCGAGATTCATCACTATGGCATCCTGTGCAATTCCTTTCCAGGCGTTCAGATCACCGGTTTCTCTCCAGTACAGATAGGCAAGAATGGATTTTGTTCCTGCTCCATCCGCATGCATCACATTCAGGAAATCTGCATCTTTTCCTAAAATATCCGGTAAAACTTTGCAAAAGGCGCCCGGTGCTATTCCTTTGTCAAGATTTTGGATGGCAGCATGAACATCTTCCTTTCCTGACGATGCCCCAAATCTGGAATACAAATCCTGCATACATAATGAAATTGAGCTGCGAAAGTAAAGGACTTGGTCATCGCTTCCAGAATATATTTTTGTTTCGTCACCTGAATTTTATTCTGAAGGAAGGGGCTGTCACGTTTGTAACCGGCCATAACGGCTCCGGGAAAAGTACACTCCTGAAAATAGTGACCGGTGCCATGCAACCCATTGAAGGATCCGTTCAGTTTTATGACAGTACCTCTCTTCTTGAAAATGATGTCGTTTGGAAGTACATTGGTTTTGTTTCGCCTTACCAGGAACTTCCTGAGGATCTGACTTTGAATGAACTGATTGAATTTCAGAAACAAATGGACCAACAGCCAACGGCTGCTGAGTTTTATGAAGATTTGATTCAATTGTTCAGGATGGAGAAGGAACGAGATAAGCAGGTCCGGTTTTTCTCAACTGGTATGAAACAAAAGGCGAAGTTTATTCTCAATCTTTCACAGTCAAGGCCCATCTGGATTCTGGATGAACCTACATCAAATCTGGATCCCGCATCGGTTGATCATTTCTGGAATTTTATTCAATCCAATAAATCAGGCAGGCTGATCCTGGTAGCCAGCAACGATCCTGCCGAATTTAATTTTGCGGATGAAACCATCGTGCTTTCAACATAGTCAACAGGTCATTTTCCAGATTTCTTTCCTCATTGGTCAAATAATTGCAATTTTGCGCCCCATAATTTAATATGAACGCAGAACAACTGAAGTCAGTTCAGAATCGCCTCTCAGACCTGAGGGGCTATCTTTGACTACGATTCGAAAAAAGAAGAGGTAGCTGAAAAGGAAACGGCTACCCACACTCCCGATTTCTGGGACAATGCCAAAGAAGCACAGTCGAAAGTGAAAGAACTTCAGGCTTTGAAGATCTGGACAAATGCATTTGAAACAATTGAGCGATCCATTGATGATCTTGAAACCTTGTTTGAGTTCTACACTGCGGGCGAGGTACCAGAAGAGGAGCTGGAAGCCGAGTATCAGAATGTCCTGAAAGCCCTGGAAGAGCTTGAGTTTAAAAAGATGCTGTCCGGCGAAGAGGACCAGATGAGTGCCATTCTGGAAATCAACCCCGGTGCGGGTGGTACCGAAAGTCAGGATTGGGCCGAAATGCTGATGCGAATGTACATCATGTGGGCTCAGAAGCAGGGATTTTCAGTTAAGGAAATTGACTACCAGGCAGGCGACGGTGCCGGTTTGAAGTCGGCCACTCTGGAAATTGAAGGGCAGTTTGCCTATGGTTTTCTAAAGTCGGAAATCGGTGTACACCGGTTGGTCCGTATTTCTCCGTTTGATTCCAATGCCCGGCGCCATACCTCTTTTGCCTCAGTCTTCGCCTATCCTGAGGTGGATGATACCATCACAATTGAAGTGAACCCTGCCGACGTTGTTATGGATACCTCCCGTTCAGGCGGTGCCGGTGGTCAAAACGTGAACAAGGTCGAAACCAAAGTGCAGCTCACTCACATTCCAACCGGAATTGTGGTGGTGTGTCAGGTAGAGAGATCGCAGCTTGGAAACCGTGAGAGAGCCATGCAAATGTTGAAATCGCGGTTGTATCAACTGGAAGTCCAAAGAAGGAACGAGGAAAAAGCGGTGATCGAAAGTTCGAAAAAGAGAATTGACTTTGGCTCTCAGATCCGGAACTATGTTTTGCATCCGTACAAGCTGGTGAAAGACAATCGTACCGGTGTGGAAACATCTGATACACAGGCTGTGCTGGATGGCGATCTGATGGATTTTATCAAAGGCTACCTGTTGATGCAGGATTAACCGAATTCATTCAGGACAGAACCTACAGCATCGTTTTTAGATCTGGCAGCCTTGTGATGAAAGCCAGATCTTCGAAAGGAGGAAGGGCATTTTCCGGATTGAACCAGATTACAGGCAGACCAAATCGTCGGGCACCCGTTACGTCAGTTCTCAAACCATCGCCGATCACCAGACTGTTTTCTATGTTCGCAGAAGCCTGATACAATGCAAATTCAAAATAGACAGGATCCGGTTTCTTGCTGTCGGCTCTTTCGGACGTTGTGACAGTTTCAAAGTAATTTGCAATTCTCGAATGCCGAAGTTTTTCATGTTGCGCATCTTCAAACCCATTTGTGATGATGTGAAGGCGATACCTGCCTTGTAGCCAGCTTAATATTTCTAAAGTTCCTGGAATTAGATGTTTGCCATTGCTGCAAATGGCATAATAGGCTTCATGAAAACCTTCCGGTGGTGGTTCTGAGATACCAAATTCTTCATACACCAACTCCATTCGCTTGTTTCTCAGTTCGTCCCGGTTCATCCGGTTTTCATCAAACAGATTCCAGACCGTCAGATTGGCTTTGTGAAAGATCGAAATAAACTGTGACTTTGACGGGATACCAACCAAGTCAAGAGAAAACTGGTCATACAATTGATCCAGTGCAATTTCTGAATTCCGGTCATAGTCCCAAAGAGTATGGTCCAGATCAAAAAAAATGTGCTCAATTCCCTTCATCTCAGAGAAGACTGTCGTTGAGCAAAGGAAGTTCCCTTAGTTTCTTGTATGCTTTTGATTGGTAGGCTTTTTCCAGAGGTTCCAGATGTTTCACACGGTGGCAATCCGAGCCGAGGAAATGGACAAAGCCCTGTTCAATCATCCATTCGGCAAATTTGAGTGCTTGCGGTCCGTAATAACCACAAAGGGACATAGTGTTGATCTGAAGATATACCCCACTGTCGAAAAGTTCTTCCAGTTTTTCTTTTTTGGTCTGGAGATACAAATACCGCTCAGGATGAGCAAAAACAGGTTTGTATCCTTTCAGTCTCATCTTAAAAAGAACGTCTCGCAGATAGGCAGGTTCATTTAAAAAACTGGTTTCCACTAAAACCAGATTGTCCTTTAGGGTGAGGATCTGTTCTCCGTTTTCCAGCATTTCAATAAACCGGTCATCTATGAAATACTCTGCTGCTGCATGAATCTGAAGTTTTGACCCCGATTCTTTCAATGCTGCTTTTACTTTTTCAAGAACCGGAAGAATGGTATCCGGAGTATTCTGGTACAGATCCTGAATGATGTGAGGTGTTGTGATGATTTTCTCATATCCTCTATCCTCAAACGTTTTGAGCAGCCTGAGGCTTTCTTCTATGTTCTGTGCCCCGTCATCAATCCCAGGTAGAAAATGGCTGTGCATATCGACCTTTAATGGCAAAGGCTCGGGTTTGGATGAATCTGATTTAAACAGAAAAGAGAAGAATCCCATACCGTGCAAATCTAGAGAATCGGGAACTGAATTGAGGAAAAACCTGATGAATATTCCGGGTTGAATTCGCGGCAGGATCTTTCATTGCTTTTTCTTTGTGTACAGAATTTGCAAGGACAGAACAATGATTATTTTTCAGAATAAGAAAATAGAACCATTTCGAAACCCAAATTTTTCCGGAGGTAATTGATAGTCAAAATTCTATGATTCTGGTGAAAAGTGTTATGAATTTTGTCGCTTCAAAAGACAGGTCTGAATTGAGGTGAAAATCGATTTTTTGGTTTGATCACTTATGTTTTTCATTTGTGGTTCTGGTTCTGATGGAACTATATCCTCCTTGATTCGATCATTAACTTTTTGAAATTCAAACATATAGACAGATGCGTACATTCTCAAATGATGAAGAACCACTTTTGGTGGAAAACAAAAACAGGTTTGTCCTTTTTCCGATTCAGCATGGTGATATATGGCAGATGTACAAACAAGCCGAAGCCAGTTTCTGGACCGCAGAAGAAATTGACCTGGCTCAGGACGCTTCCGATTGGGCTGGTCTCAACGATGGAGAACGACATTTCATTTCACATGTTCTGGCATTTTTCGCTGCTTCAGACGGCATTGTAAACGAAAATCTGGGTGCCAACTTTTTCAACGAAGTGCAGTTCCCGGAAGCCAAATGTTTCTATGGTTTTCAGATCATGATGGAGAATATTCATGCTGAAACTTATTCTCTTCTTATCGATACCTACATCAAAGATCCTAAGGAAAAGCAGCGTTTGTTTCAGGCCATTGAAACCGTTCCTTGTGTGAAGAAAAAGGCAGACTGGGCATTGAAATGGATTAAGTCAGATAATTTTGCAGAGCGCCTTGTGGCTTTTGCAGCAGTGGAAGGGATTTTCTTTTCGGGTTCCTTCTGCTCTATTTTCTGGTTAAAGAAGCGGGGACTAATGCCGGGACTCACCTTTTCAAATGAATTGATATCCCGCGATGAAGGCCTGCATTGCGATTTTGCTTGTCTGCTTTACACCCAGCATTTAAACGGGAAAATCAGCAAAGAGCGTGTGTATGAGATTATTAAAGATGCAGTGGTGATTGAACAGGAGTTTGTTTCGGATGCTTTGCCAGTGAATCTGATTGGAATGAATGCCAAACTGATGACCGAATACATTGAATTTGTTGCCGATCGTTTGGTTGGTGCTTTGGGATATCCGAAGATTTACAATTCATCCAATCCATTTGATTTTATGGAGATGATTTCTCTTCAGGGTAAAACAAACTTCTTTGAGAAACGGGTGGCAGAATACCAGAAAGCAGGCGTGATGTCTGAAAAAGATCAGCACAAATTCTCATTGGAAGAAGATTTTTAATCTAACAGAAACGCACATATCAAATGGCTGGAACCGAACGTTTCAGCCATTTTTTTTACCTCATCAGATTGAAAAAGCCCCGGGTTTCAAGTTTATTTCCTTCTTCATCTGTTCCAGTTGCCCAGTATGCATAAGGGCCTGAAGCAGCGGGTTTGGTGTCGATGGTTCCGTCCCACCCTTCAGATAATTTGTTGCTGACAAAAACCACATTTCCCCAGGCATTGAAAATTTTGAGCTGATATCCTGAAATGTAAAGCGAATAGCAACGGAAGGTTTCATTTGCCGCATCTTCATTGGGTGTAAATACATCGGGAAACCGCAGTTTCGATTCCTGAATGTTGATCACCGGATTGGACAAACTGGGTTTAGGATATGCAGTATCGTTTTTAGCAGTAGCCCTGATCTGATACTTTACTCTCTGACGGCCGGGATCCCGTTGGCGGGTTGAGTAACTCAATGCCGTTCCCAAATCCAGGGAAAGTGGTGGATCTGAAACAGTTGTCCGGACCAGTTCATATTTGGCGACACCTCGTTTCCATCCTTCCAGTGCCGTCCATTGAAAGTTTTTGTCGGTTTCATTTGGTGTGTTTAGTCGCAAAAGAATCGGGCAGATGGAATCGCTGAGAACTGAATTGTTACCACAAATGTCCTGGTAACGGATTTTGTAGCAATAGGCCTTGTTTTGATACTCGGCCAGAGAGTCTGTCAAAGGCAAAGAATCGGCAAAAAAGATTCGTTCATAAACCTCATCCCCTTGCTCTTTCCGCAACACTTCAAAGGTTTTGGCAAGTGGAGACGCAATGCCATCCAGGACTATTCCTGAATCGGAAACCGTTGTAGTCAAAAATTGGACAGGATCGGGCGGACGATTCGACCGGGCTTCCACACAAATGGGTGGTGAGAGATAAACGAGCTGGCCAGGATGACCTGAGACCGATCGTTTGGTGAGAAACTGATAACAATAGGTTTGACCACAAACCAGATCCAGGCTGTCGATCATGGATGTGTCAGAGGATCCATACAAACTTCTGAGCAAAACACCGTTTCGAAGTAATTGAAAATGTGTCATAAAGGGAATGGAAATCCGAGGCCAGCTAAGGCTGATTTTCTGGTTGTCAGGTTTGGTGGTTGGCCAGAAAATGGTCCATTCGGGTGCGGGTATCGTTTGTTCGCAACCGTTTAGTGTCGCCACCCGGACCTGATTCGTTTGAGCGAAAAGCGAATTCGTAATCAGATTGGTTTGATTGGGGTTGTCTTTCGGTGTTTGCCCACTGAGCAGATCATTCCACAGGGTTCCGTCATTTCTCTGGTATGTGAAAGGCTCATCGGCTCTCGTCCTGATACGGGCACGATAGGAGAGGGTGTCAATTCCAACCAGACTATCAGCGGCAGGTGGCTCATTGGATTTATACAATGTAGCAGTGTCCGGTACCGTTTCTTTGTTGCAGGTTGACGGGATCTGTCCTTTGATGGAAAACGGAAATGTCGCCTGTAAACCGGTGAAATTGTATTTGTAGCGAAATGGAACTGACCTGTCGTTGACAGGCACTTTCGGTCCTCCGTTTCCCGGATCAAATTCATATGTCCGGAAAATACTGTCGGTAAAATATACAATCAATGTATCCGTACAAGTTTCCCAGCGGAATTCCGGTTTTGCTCTCACATCGAAAACACGGACTGTGCGTTTGAGGTTTTGTCCGCCGATTCGAAGCTGATCAATGATGTAAACCCCCGGTACTGAGTAGGTATACGACGTATCCAGTTTTCCATCAGGCAGCGCAATATATTGATCCAGACTGTCATCATCTTTCCATTTAAACCGGTAGCTCACATTCGCCGTTGCTCCGGCACAAGACCTGACGACAACCCGGAATGGAGCACATCCCACTGAATCTCCAATAAAATGAAAACATGCCCCTTGCCCCGATGCAGAACCGGCAGTCAGGAGCAGCCAAAGGAAGGCTGTGAAGGAAAAAAGACGTTTACGATTCGTAATCAGCAAGGTTAAAATTCTTCACAAAACGGGTGGCTTCATCCATATCAGTTTTGAAAACGGTGTCGGCCTGACGGAACGAAACCCGGGTGCGGAAATCCTTCATCAGATTTTCCAGAACCGGACTCGACTGTAAAGGTCGTCGGAATTCAAGTGCCTGAGCCGAAGCAAGTAATAAAATTCCCAAAACAGATTCTGTATTATCCAGCACCTTATTGCATTTCACAGCAGCATTGGCACCCATGCTCACATGGTCTTCCTGTCCGTTGCTGCTTACGATACTGTCGACCGATGCTGGTGTGGCCAGTTGTTTGTTCTGACTAACGAGCGCAGCTGCCGAATATTGCGGAATCATAAAGCCGCTTTCCAGTCCGGGATTTTTGGTGAGGAAAACCGGCAATTCCCGCTCGCCGGAAATGATTTTGTAAAGAAGTCGCTCCGTAATATTGGCCACTTCCGCCATAGCGATCGCCAGAAAATCCAGAGCCAGAGCCAATGGTTGTCCGTGGAAGTTTCCACCTGAAATTACTTTGTCGCCATCTTTAAATACCAACGGATTGTCGGTGATGGAATTGAGTTCCGTTTCAAGGACACCCGTCACATAATGCAATGCATCCCATGAAGCACCCAGCACCTGCGGAAGGCAACGCAATGAATATGGATCCTGCACCTGGTTCTTTTCCTGATACGCAATCTGACTGCCTTCTAAATGACGGAGCAATGTGGCTGCAACCCGGATCTGCCCGGCATGAGGACGGATCGCATGAATGTCGGCGTCCAGAAAGTCGGTCCTTCCATCAAACGCATCAATGGCCAATGCGCAGATGGCCATGGTGTTGTACATCAGTTTGTGCGCCCTCCAAAGAGAATCGATTCCATACGCCAGCATAAACTGTGTGCCGTTCAGCATCGCAAGGCCTTCTTTGGCTTTCAGAACCGACGCCTTAAGTCCTGCCTTTTTCAATGCTTCTGCACCTGAAATACGAACTCCTTTAACAAACGCTTCTCCTTCGCCAAGAACCGGAAGCGTCATGTGTGCCAGTGGAACCAGATCGCCGGAAGCACCGAGAGATCCTTGCTCAAACACAACCGGCGCCATTCCGGAATTGTAGAAAGTCAGAAGGTTGTCCATCAGACTTTCGGTAATGGCCGAATGACCGGTGGTGAAGCTCTTGATTTTCAGAAACATCATCAGTCTGGAAATCCGTTCCGGAATCACGAGGCCAACGCCGCAGGCATGCGACCGAACCAGATTTATCTGCAGAAGATCCAGGTCGTTTTCGTTGATTTCTTCCCGGCACAACTGGCCGAATCCAGTGTTGATTCCGTAAATCGGCTTCACCGAAGATTTGATTTTCTTCTCCAGAAACTCCCTCGAATCCCGGATTATTTTGCGGGTTTCGGGATGGAGACTCAATGTCTCCTGTTTCTGAAAAATGGTTTGTAAGTCGCTTAGCGTAATAGAATTATGGTGTATCTCAACTGGCATTTGGTATGCATTAGGTGATGCAAAGAAACGATTTTAAGATTTCAGATTGTGATTCTGTTGAATGAAGTTTCAAATCAAAGATGAGGTCTGGTTGTTGGGAAAGGAACTGCCCGATTATTCATCAGGTCTCGTCTGAAACCATTGGAATTGCACGTAGCTGATTCGTTTTTTAGGATTTCATTTCAATACTTTTGAGCCTGAAACAATCGCTTTACAATTACCAGACCGCGTATTCTTGCTTCTCTGGTTTCAGGCGGATAATTATGATTCTATACAATACCCGACAACCTTCTCAGAAATCGACTTTCCAACATGCTGTCTTTCAGGGCCTGGCCGATGGAAACGGACTTTTTATGCCCGAGCAGCTTCCGGTTATGCCAGCGGATTTTTTTCAGCGCCTTCCTCATTTGTCGTTTTCCGATATGGCAGAGGAAGTGGTTTCAGCCCTGATTGGAGATGAGATTCCAGAAAATGTGATCAAGAATATCTGTCAGGATGCCTTTTCGTTTCCTGTACCGTTGACTCGCCTGGGAACACAGACATATTGCCTGGAACTTTTTCACGGACCCAGTCTGGCGTTTAAGGATTTTGGTGCCCGGTTTATGTCACGGGTAATGTCGCATTTCAATCGGATTGATCAGAAACCTTTGCATGTTTTGGTCGCAACGTCTGGTGATACAGGCGGTGCGGTGGCGATGGGATTTCACAACGTACCGGGAATCCGGGTAACCATTCTGTTTCCGAAAGGACGCGTCTCCAAATATCAGGAAGTGCAGCTCACCTGTCTGGGCGGAAATGTCCGGGCTCTGGAAGTGGATGGCAGTTTTGATGATTGCCAAACGTTGGTAAAGCAGGCTTTTCAGGATCGGGTACTTTCTGAAAAAGAAGGATTGACATCGGCCAACAGCATCAACATCGCCCGCCTGATTCCCCAAAGTCTGTACTACTTCTATGCCTGGGGACAAATTCAGAAAATGAATCCCGGCGCCAAGGTGGTGTTTTCCGTACCCAGCGGCAATTTCGGAAACGTTTGTGCCGGCGCCTTTGCCATGAAAATGGGATTGCCTGTTGAGCAGTTCGTCGCTTCGGTGAATGCCAACCGCGTTTTTACCGAATACCTTGCGGACGGTATCTATTCTCCCAAACCGTCCGTTTCCACACTGGCCAATGCCATGGACGTAGGCAACCCGAGCAACTTTGAACGAATCGAGGCTTTGTTTGGCGGTTGGTCGGGCGTGAAAGAATTGTTCCGCAGTTACTCGTTTTCTGATCCCGAAACGGAAGCAGCAGAGCTGGAAATGTTTGATCGATTCGGCTATTTGTCGGAGCCTCACGCGGCAATTGGATTTCTGGGACTCGATTCGTATCGAAAGGAGACAGGTTCCGAAGCAGTCGGTGTTTTTCTGGGGACGGCCCATCCGGCCAAGTTTATTCCGGTGCTTCCTGAATCGTTGCGTTCAAAAGTTGAAATCCCGGTGAGTTTGCTTGAGCTCGAAAAGTTGCTGCCTGTGAAGCGATCGATGCAGGTGGATTTTGAGGAATTCCGGCAAATCATTCCGCAGAACTAGGCTGATACCAAAAAAATCCTGTTTGTTTAGGTCATGAAATCTGTTTTGTCTTTGCTGAAGCTACGATACCTTTTGCTGATCGGTACATTATACATCGTGGCGGCCTGGCTCAATCTTTCGGGTTTGGCGTCGATTGATGCTTCTCTGATGATGGCTTTCCGTTATCTGGTGGTCGGTGTTGCTGTCGGGTTTGCGATCCGGAAAGCCAGCCTTACGCATTGGATTTTTGTGGCGATGGTGATTGGAATGGCGGTGGGCTACGATTTTCCGGACATTGCCAAAAACCTGAATATTCTCTCCAAAATCTTCATGAAACTGGTGAAATGCGTGATTGCCCCTCTTTTGCTGGGAACGTTGATCACCGGAATTGCCGGACACAGCAACATGAAACAACTGGGGCGTCTCGGTCTCAAAGCCCTTATTTATTTTGAAATCGTCACCACATTTGCTTTGTTCATTGGATTGGCAGCCATCAACTTCAGCAATGCCGGTTCCGGTATTCTGAGACCGGACAACCAGGCGATGGACATGCCAAAACTGGCTCCTAAAACAGCAACGGAAATCATCCTTCACATTTTTCCGGAAAATATTGCCAAGTCGATAGCCGACGGCGAAGTGCTCCAGATTGTCATTTTCTGTCTCTTCTTTTCGATCGGACTTGCCAAAACCAAAGAGAAATTCCGGCAGCCCATTCTTCGGTTTGCAGAATCTCTGTCCGAAGTGATGTTCAAGTTTACCGATCTGGTGATGTTGTTTGCACCGCTGGCTGTGGGTGGCGCCGTTGCTTACACGGTAGCTTCTATGGGACTGGATGTTTTGAAGAATCTCTTTCTGCTGGTGGCAACTTTATATGGCGCTCTGGCCGTTTTTGTCCTGTTTATTTTGTTTCCCATTGCCTTGATTGCCCGGGTGCCGATACTGCGTTTTCTCAAAGCAGTACGCGAACCGGTTACGTTGGCTTTTGCCACGGCCAGTTCGGAATCAGCTTTGCCAAAAGCATTGGAAAACATGCGCAAACTCGGGGTTCCGGACAAAATCGTGAGTTTCGTTTTACCAACAGGCTACACGTTTAATCTGGACGGAACGACTTTGTATCTTTCTCTGGCCTCTGTCTTTGTTGCACAGGCAGCAGGAATGGAGATGACGATTGGTCAACAACTTATGATGGTTGTAACCCTGATGCTCACCAGTAAAGGCGTTGCCGGCGTTGCCCGTGCTTCACTTGTGATTCTGGCCGGAACCGCTGCTACGTTCGGTTTGCCTGAGTGGCCGATTGCCGCAATTCTGGGGGTTGACGCCATTATGGATATGGCCCGAACTGCTGTCAATGTTCTGGGTAATTGCCTTGCGTCGGTGGTGGTGGCCCGTTGGGAAGGCGAGTTTGAATCGGAAGGCACCTCAGACGATTTTTAAGTGTTGATCCGTTCCGTCATTTTATTCGCTGTCTTTTTACTGTCGTTTTACGCAACGGCACAGGAAAAAAAGAAACTGCAGACCGGCGATTTTCTGTTTCTCGATCTGGATTGCGGCCCACTTTGCGATGCCATCGAATCGGTCACGCAAAGTTATGGTGGGCAACATTTTAGTCACATGGGAATGGTGTACGAACGGCACGATTCCGTCTTTGTTATTGAGGCGATTGGTTCAGCAGTGAAGCTCACATGGTTGCCTGTCTTTCTCAAATATTCTTTGAAACCTGCTTACCACGGACGGTTGCGTGCCTCCTTCCGGCATCTCCTTCCGGCGGCCATTGCGTTTTCGATTTCCAAACTGGGTGTTCCCTACGACGATGCGTTTCTGTATGATAACGGAAAATACTATTGCTCGGAACTGATCTACGATGCGTTTTTGTCTGCAAACGGGAATTCTCCTTTCTTCTCTTTGTTTCCAATGACCTACAAAATGCCGGGAACCAATGAATTTGATCCTGCCTGGGTAGCATATTTTAAAAAGCTGAATCAGGAAATTCCGGAAGGAAAGCCGGGCTGTAATCCGGGAGGGATTTCACTTTCCAATAAACTTGAAATTTTGGGAACCTGGCCCTGAAATAATTTTGCATAGTGGCAAAACATCGGATATTTGAACCTTCTGATGATCAATTTCCGCACACCTGTTTCCCTGCTTCCGGAAGAATTGGACCTGTATCTGGCCCATGGCTGGTACCGCATGGGCCAGCGGATATTTACCGTCGATTATATTTTTATCAAAGAATGGATCCGCGTTTTCTGGCTGCGGTTCCGGATGAAGGAATATTCATTCGGTAAAAAACAAAAGAAGATTTTGTCCAGGTGCTCCCAGTTTCAGGTTTCGGTTTTGCCTCTGCGTGTGACGGAAGAAGTGGAGGACCTGTATGGGGTTTACCGCCGGTCGATTGATTTTGAAGCATCCCAAACGGCTTCCGAACTTCTTTTTGATCAGGTTTTTACGGGAGAAGTCCTTCCCAATGTGTACAATTCCCGGATGATTCAGGTGCGGGATGGAGGTAGGTTGATTGCCGTCGGGGTGTTTGATCTTGGAATCGATTCGATGGCTGGGATTGTGAATTTTTATGATCCGGAATACAGGAAATACAGTCTGGGGAAATTCTTAATTCTGCAGAAAATGGAGTACGCCCAATCCCAGCATCTGACCTGGTACTATCCGGGATACATCGGATACAAACTCACCAAATTTGATTACAAACTGGATCCGGGAACGGAGATGGCTGAAATTCTTGAACCCTTTGCCGGTTTGTGGCTGCCTTATCAGGAAGGTCTGGTTGAACAACTGGCCTTGAGTCAGGAAGCGTTTTTTTTCCCTGTTCCGGAAGAAGATGAGGACGATGAGATGGAAGGTGAAATCACCCGCATGATGTAGTAAAGGGCAAAAAAAGCCCCGTCCTTTTGAAAGAACAGGGCTGTGTAATCATTTGAATATCTTAGGCGAATCCACAAACGATTCCACCCATTAAGGCCAGGGTAATTACCCAATAGCCAAGGTGAATGAAAATGTATTTGGCACCTTTCCGCTCGAACAATGCCTGAATTCCCAGAATTGGCAGCGCAAAAAACAGGGCTGATAAAATGCCATGGAATACACCATGTTTAAATGAGCGGAAGTTGTGGCCATATTTTTCCATCATCATTTTATAGTCGGGATTGGTCATCGGTGCATCCGGAATTCCGGGTTCACCCATCATCATCGACATCATGCCAGATTGGTGAATCACCAGCAAAGGAAGCATGGTGCACAGCATCAGACTGAACAAAATACAGAATCCGAAAATGACGGCCATGTTCCCAGCTTTGAGTTGTTCTTCGGAAATTCCGGCGGACTGCATCCAGGCCTTACCCAGTAAAGCAGGATGGTACCACACAAAACCAATCAGCATAGGAATGATGGCGGTGGAGAAGACGATTGTGTAATTTGTTTCCATTGGTTCTTTTTTGTTAAGGCCGAAAGAAACAAATTCAAATGAAGAGATGAAAGTTTTTTGCGTCCGTTCATTTCCAATCATATTTGAGGGGCATTTTGCGATCCACTTTTTGCATGAAACATAAGGATACATCATCAGAATGAAAGAAGAAACGATTCAAACACTTCATCCACAGGAAGGGAAAACCAACAAGCGGATTTCACTTTCCAAATATGAATTCATCCGTGATCATTTGCTGGCGATACTGGCCGACCAACCGCTCACCCATACCGAACTGATGGAAACGCTCTATCAACAGGTCAAAGATCAGTTTGATGGTGGGGTTCAATGGTATGGCGAAACCGTAAAGCTCGATCTGGAAGCACGTAACCGGATTGCTCGCACGAAGTCTAAGCCGGAAAAGTATTCGTTGAAAGAAAACTAATCCAGTTGTTTTTCAGTCAAGAAATCTTTGGCCAGAGTGTTAATGCTTTGTGCGCCATTTGACCGTGAATTTGGGGTCAATTCAGTGGTAGTTTTATTGGTCATTTCGCAAAGGATACAGAATAGTAACCACGTTTTTTGAGTTCAGATGGGAAGTTTTATTAAGTTGCTTTTTTCCTGAAATCGTATGCAGAAATCGCTTCTCTCCCCAATCCGGATTTGGTGTATCTTCCCTTTACTGTGTTATCTCTCCTGCACCCCTTACATCATTATGCCACCGGCTGTTCCAGTACCTACACCAGACAATGGACGAGAACTTCAGGTTGAAGCCCGTGCAGCTGTTCGCAATCTATATGATTCGAAAAACGGCCTGAAGAATTTGATGCTGAGTGCGACTTATAAAAAGAACTACCATGCTTTTGTGCATTGGAATCATTTTAAGGACGGTTTTGATGCATTTATTCCTGTTATAGGCGGTGTCAAAGAAGGGGCTCCCAGATATGGTGCCAGTAATAATCAAAAGATGTGGATGATGGGATTGGGTTATTCCAAAGAAATTCCCAATACAGAATACCGGGTTGGGCTGTTGGGAGGAGCCGGATTTGGATCCACCGTTTTCGATTATATTGTAGATCAACGATTGTATGAGATTTTCTCTTATCACCTCAAAGCCACCACTCAGTCTTTATTTTTGATTCCGTTTGTTTCAATGAATCTGAAGGAAAATGGTCAGTTTTACTTTTCGTCACGGTTCCGGACGATTCGCTTGAAGTCGGATTATTTTACGGCAGGAAGTTATAACGGAAGGTATCATAATGGTAAACCACTGGTTGGTCAGGATGAGACGCTCTACTATCCCTTACCAGATTTCTTTGTGGCTGATTCGAGGACATTTTTCCAATGGGATCCCACTATTACGTTCAGAAAACAGTGGTCGTGGGTGTACATGCAGATCCAGGTGATGAAGACCTTTAATATTGGCTTTTATCCGGTAATAACTAAACCATACAGGATAGAGCTCTCAGTGGGATTGCAACTCCCCGGTGCAAAATCGGACAAGAAAAAGTAAGCAGTTGGGGCAACACCGAAAGGAGTTGCCAGCAGTTCCATTCCTGAAAAGTTTTAATTCTCCTGAAGCTGGAAAACGACCTTCATTGAACGGCCTTGTAATCCGCAAAAGAATTCCGTTTTTTGAACCATGGTTTTACGTGTACTGTTTTTTCTGCTCGGATTTTCATTCATTGGTTTTTCGCAGACATCCACCTCGCTGGAATCCATCCGGAACCGCGAAAAGGAATCGAAGAAAGCATTTCTCCAAACACAAAGCTCCATTGCCGGAGCCAATTTTAATGTATTACACTACCGATGCGAATGGACCATTGACCCCAACATCAGAGCCATCAGCGGCCGGGT
>DAIOVD010000071.1:0-19132 GCA_036759185.1 Catalimonadaceae bacterium
GTTTGATGATGGTTCCGAACATGTTGATACCAAATACAACCCAGATAAGGGCGATACTGATGTCAATCGGCCATTCCAGTTCTGCGTATTCTTTGGATGTGGTGATCCCCAGAGGCAACGTGACAGCTGCCGCAAGAATAATCAGTTGCCAGCCCCAGAAGTGAATCTGCGACAAGGCATCACTGAACATTCTTGCTTTGCAAAGCCGCTGCAGTGAATAATAGACACCCATAAAAATGGCGTTCCCCACAAAAGCGAAAATCACAGCATTCGTATGAAGTGGCCGGATCCTGCCGAATGAGGTATAGGGTATCCCGAAATTAAGTTGAGGATACACCAACTGGAAGGCAATCAGGAGACCGACGGTCATCCCGACTATTCCGAAGATAATGGAGGCCAGGGCAAAGTTCCGGACGATCTTGTTGTCGTACGAAAATTCCTGGATTTCGTTTGTTTCTGTATGGCTCATAAAAATTGAAACGGGATAATTACTCTGGTCTGACTGTTTGTTTGGAGGTTAGGTCGTTTTCTGCCGGATAGTCAAGAATTCGCATGCCTGGTGTGGTGGTATCCTCAAACTGACCTGTCCGGAATGCCCAGAAAAAGGCGCCGAGAAAACAGCCGCCGATTAGTAGACTGATGCCGATCAGGAGAAAGAGGGTATCCATGGATTTGCTGACTATGGTAGGTTTGACAAAACAGGACCCGGAAACGAAAAATGGAAATGAGAAGACTTAGCGGCCTGATTGATATCCATCAGGTGGTTCCAGGCCCCTAAATCGGGCGGATTTTGATAAAATGGACACTACCTTGGGATATTCTCTATGATTATTGAGAATAAGAAACAAGAAATGAACAGGATTCAATGCCCTGTTTTTCAGTCATATAAAGAACTTTTATGCGAACTGTTCTCATAAAATAATTTCCAATGTTTGTCAATCTGCCATTCAACTGCTTTGCTTTGTCTGGATTTTGATCACCTACTACTATTCATGAGCAACCGCAACTTAGTCATCGTTGAGTCACCTGCGAAGGCGAAAACCATTGAGGGATATCTGGGAAAAGATTTCACTGTGAAGTCCAGTATGGGCCATGTACGGGACCTTGTGAAAGGCGACAAGGCCATCGATATTGAACACAATTTTGTTCCGCACTACGAAATTTCGGAGGGCAAGCATCAGCTCATAAAAGAGCTTACAGAACTTTCCAGAAAATCAGATGTTGTGTGGCTGGCGACTGACGATGATCGCGAAGGTGAGTCCATCAGCTGGCACTTAAAAGAAGCTCTGGATATTGATGAACATAAAATAAAGCGGATCGTTTTCCGGGAGATCACCAAGAAGGCGATTCTGAATGCGATCGAAAATCCCCGGACCATCGACATAGATCTGGTCAACGCACAACAGGCCCGCCGTGTTCTGGATCGCCTGGTGGGTTTTGAAATTTCCCCTGTTCTCTGGCGAAAAATCAAACCCGGTCTTTCAGCTGGTCGGGTTCAATCGGTTGCAGTACGATTGGTTGCTGAAAGAGAAAGGGAAATTGAGAAATTCAATTCAGCCGCTACTTTCCGGACACAAGGCGTTTTCAAAACAAAGGCGGGTAAATCACTTCAGGCCGACCTCAACAAAGATTACAAAGAAGAATCGGACGTAACCGCACTGATGGATGCTTCCAAAACTGCCGGTTTTGTCGTGAGCAATAAAGAAGTAAAACCAGGAAAGCGCAGTCCAGCACCTCCGTTTACTACTTCTACCCTTCAACAGGAGGCGAGCCGCAAACTCAGTTTTTCTGTTACCCGCACGATGGTTCTGGCACAGAAACTCTACGAAGCCGGAAAAATCAGCTACATGAGAACGGATTCGACTTCCCTTTCGGAAGATGCTATGAATGCTGCCAGTGCGCAGATTCGCTCTGAATATGGTGATAAGTACGCACAGCGCCGTCAGTTCAAAACGAAATCTGAGTCGGCTCAGGAAGCACACGAAGCCATCCGGCCAACGGACTTCAGCGTGAGTTCCGTGAGTGGTGACCGGGATGAGGCCAGACTATATGAGCTGATCTGGAAAAGAGCCATCGCTTCTCAGATGGCGGATGCTGAACTGGAGCGCACCATCATTACAATAAAAGCAGAAGGAAATTCCTACCAGAATCTGAACTCCGGAGATAAACTTCATTATCAGGCAACAGGTGAAGTGATCAAGTTTGATGGCTTTCTTAAGGTGTACCTGGAAAGCTCCGACAATGAGGACGAACAGGAAGGAAATGAAGAAAAGCTCCTTCCGTTTGTTGAGATAGGTGAATCTCTGGGATTAGAACAGATCAAATCCCGTCAGCGGTATTCAAAGCCTGAGCCAAGATATACCGAAGCCAGTCTGGTGAAAAAACTGGAAGAACTGGGCATCGGTCGTCCAAGTACCTACGCACCCACCGTTTCCACAATTGAAAAAAGAGAATATGTAGTAAAGGAATGGCGGGATGGAAAATCGAGGGAGTACATTGAGCTTATTCTGAAAGGCGGAGATATTAAACGGGATATCAAAACCGAAATCTACGGTGCCGATAAAGGGAAATTATTCCCAACGGATATGGGCATGATCGTGAATGATTTCCTGAGCAACTATTTCAAGCAGATAGTGGATTATGATTTCACAGCCACAGTTGAGCGTGAATTCGACACCATCGCTCATGGTAAACTGGGCTGGCAGGAAATGATTTCCAAGTTTTACAAGCCATTCCACGAAACGGTCGCTTCCACTGCTTCCATCGAACGGAAAGAAGTGAACGTGGCCCGGGAAATCGGAATTGATCCCAAAACATCCAAGAAAATTACGGCCCGTCTGGGAAGATTTGGCCCTTTTGTTCAGATTGGAGAACAGGAAGAAGGCGGACCAAAACCCGCATACGCCAGTCTGAAAAAAGACCAGAGGATCGAAACCATCACGCTCGAAGAAGCTCTTTCGTTGTTCGACCTGCCAAGAGAAGTCGGAGAATATGAAGGGGTGAAAATGGTGGTGAACAATGGACGGTTTGGTCCCTATGTGAAGCATGGAGCCGCATTTTATTCGTTGCAGAAAGGCATGGATCCCTACACCATTGATGCGGATACATCGATTCAACTGATTGAGGCCAAACGTAAAGCCGACATTGAAAAGGTAATCCGGATATTTGAAGAGCGTCCGGATGTAAAAGTTCTGAACGGTCGGTGGGGTCCATATATCGCCGTTGGCAAGGAGAATATAAAAATTCCAAAGGGAACGGAAGCGAAAGATTTATCGCTTGACGATTGTCTGGCTCTGGCCGCTGCCCAGGCCGAAAAACCAGCCACCAAAAAACCAGGCGGCCGGTTTGCAAAGAAAAAATAATCAGACGCATCCATTCCGGAAGCAATTCATCTGGAAGCAGCCATATTCTGCACCGATGAATTTCTCTGTGTAGTTTTGCCCGCCAAAGGTGTGTTTTCATCACCCTTGGAATCTTATTTTATTCAGATCCATCACCTTCTAACCAGAATAGTTGTTTCCAGTGCGCTTTCTTTCTTTCTTCCTTCTTCTGACCCTTGGTGTTGCTCAAATCAGCCGGAGCCAGTCAAATTCTCTGAAATCCGTTGCCAATATCTATAATGTTCTCGACTTTGGTGCCAAAGGTGATGGGAGAACACTGAACACTAAGTCTATTCAACTTGCTGTTGATGCCGCAGCAAAAACCAGTGGAACAATACTGATTCCGAATGGCAACTTCTTATCTGGCACCATCTTTCTCAGGAGCAATGTCAGGCTGGAACTCACCGGAGGCTCCGTTTTAATGGCCTCTCCTTCAATGAAGGACTACATCAGGCATAACTGGGGTCCATCTGATAACCGGACACCCTGGCATCTGCTGGTGGCAGATAAAGCGAAGAATATTTCCATAAGTGGCACCGGAACGATTAATGGAGATGGCAGTCGGTTCTGGAAAAAAGAACGGGCCAATGCCTGGGTGAATTATGAAGTCAATGGCGACAGACCCTGCCCATTACTGGAATTCAGCCAGTGTGAAAACGTGTTGATGGAAAACGTCACCATTGCCAACTCACCGGGCTGGACTTCGCACTTCATCAGCAGTAAAAACCTCACGATCCGGAACCTCACTATTTCCAACAGTTTATTTGCTCCGGATGGGGACGGCCTTATCCTCACTGGTTGCTCAGATGTCAACATCAGTGATTGCCGGATTGCCACCAGTGAGAGTGCCATTGCGGTCAGAACCACAGCCAATTCCGGACCTTCAGAGCGCATTGCGATCCGGAACTGCATTCTGGAAACAATGGGGATTGCCCTTCAGGTTGGATATGAAAGCCGGCAGGCAATCCGGGATGTGATGATGTCTGGTATTGTGGTGAAAAATTGTTCCCGGATACTGGACATACGGTCAGCAGAAGGTGGAATTCTGGAGCGAATTCACTTGAGTGAGGTGAGTGGACAGACCAATTCGGGCAAGCCTGCCAACCGCATCATCGAAATCGATCTGAACGAATTGCCGGATCTCACCAGAATCAAAAACAAAAACCACCCGGATTTTGGTAAAATGATTCCGCTTACAGGAAAAGGAGCCATTCGCGATGTCTCCATTACGGATGTGGATGTTCAGACGGATGGCCGGATTATGATGGCTGCTGCCGATGGAATGATGCTCGAAAATATCTTCCTCGACAACATTCACCTCCGGTACACAATGATTGACAACTCGTTGGCGTTGAGTAAACGGTCCGATACAATCGCAGATTACTTCAAAGGTTCAATGGACTTGCGAACTGCACCAGCTGCAGTGGCCGTAAAAAACATCAATGGATTTTCACTCGATCATTTCCGGATTTCCTGGCCGGTATTTCCGGTGCCGGATTCCTGGAATCTCCTGAAATCTGACAACCGTTTTCTGGAGCCGGGATGGTACAAAGACAACGAAAGCCGGATAAAATCAGGCGAGCTGAAACCAACATTTAAGGCATTCTGGGGAAAAAATGTAAAAGGTGGATTATTGGAACTCAGTACCGTCCGTGCCTCCGAACCAGGAATTGGTAAAACAGAATGTACGGGTTGCTCCTTGACCATCAGGGAATAATCCCGCCTGAGCCCATAAAAAAAGCCCCCGCTTAAGGCAGGGGCTTTTTTGTACCCAGAGCCGGGGTCGAACCGGCACATCTCGCGATACGGGTTTTTGAGACCCGCGTGTCTACCAATTCCACCATCTGGGCGTAAATCGGGCTGCAAATGTAGAATTTCTTCATCCACCTGCAAAAAGGAAATCGAGGGAAATGAAAAAAAACTGTTTTCTATTTCTCAATTGGTTCTGAACCAGTACCCAACCAGCAGCAGATCAACGCATTTTGTTGTAATCTACCTTGCTGTAACCCACCACCTGATCATATCGTCCCCCAACAGGACGGAAATAAACCAGTATATCATACATATTTTCTGTCTGGCTGTAGCTTCCTTCCAGCAAGGTTTCGGTCGGTTTAATATGAGGTTTCACTACAACATAGCTGTAATTATAAAATCCCTGCTTAAGCTTCAGTTTCCCTTTCCATTGAAGTTTTCCGTCCACCTTTTTCATCATGTTTTCCGGGCGGATCTCCCAGTCTGTCAGTAACCCAAAAATGTACACATCTCCATCCGGATCGTCTTCCAGCTCCAGCGAAAAGTGAGTTTCTACATAATCGGCTTCCACATAACCCCTCTGAGTCTCATAATTCTCAATCACAAAACGGCCGTTGAGGTCAATCCACTGGCTCATGGTTCTTTTGTTCCGGCTCTGGTCCGGGATCACAAACGCTTCTGCTTTCTGGTTGTCAAACTGCACATTGGCGACATTCTGTCCACGAAAACGGATGCTGCGGAGGTCAAACCCTCTGTACTCATTCAATCCGGGAAACATATTTTCATTGTTGAAAAAATGGTAATCCAGAATCCGTTCCTGATCCTTCAGAAACATGGGCTGAAGGGTGTAAAGCGCATTATCCCAACGACCATTCTGCCGGACCACCACCTTCACCATTTCTTTGGGGTTGTAAATCTGGTAATCTCCATAGTTGATAGTGAAATCCACCTGCTGGCCTGCAAAACGCCAGGCTGGATCAAGAGAGAATTTGATGTCCGGCTGGATGGATACTTTGGTATCAAACACCACGAAACGTCGGGTAAGTACGACATCATTTGGGTTCATATTCCGGTACACTTTCAGAACGTAGTTGCCTGAAACCTTGGTTTTTGGCACTTGCAGAGTGTAATGTACATAACTGTTCCGGGTGTTGAGAGAGATCTCGTAGTTGGTGATGCTGTACTCATTGAAATCTTCCAGAAACTCAAAATCATTGAGGATGGATTGTTTCCAGTCGTGGTTGCAATGGATCAGTTTGTAGTTATAATTTTTGTATTGATCACCCAGCTCATCAAAGTCAAGTTGAAGCACTTCGGTTTTCTGAAGGTAAATCACCGGGAAAGCCAGCACATTGTGCGTCTCGCCATCCACCGGATAAAACAGGACGGTCCGTATATTTTCATCGTACACATGGTCCTGAAAATCCTGGTTCTGGGCATAAATCTTTCCGGACAGGCAAATGGAAAACAGAAAAAGAAGGATTCTCATATTGTTTTTGGCTGAAGGTTACCGGGTGAGTTTGGCCATCATTTTTTCATGAAACGTCACCACCTGCTGAATGAGGCTGTGTTCTTCTTCATTGTAAAACAGAAAATCTGCCAGTGGGATCTTTTTCTGGTCCGGCCACTGGCTCTCCATAATCCGAAGAATCTGTTCTTTTGGGCGAAAGGAATCGCGTTCGGCCAGCCGGCTTTCCTTCAGACTTTGCCTTGAAACAATCAGAATGGTGGTATCCAGTTGGGCTGCAATGCCAGCTTCGAACAACAGAGCTGCTACTTTAAGGATGTAGGGGTGCGATTGTTGGCGCAACCATTCTTTGTAATGGGCACCAACGGCAGGATGCAGGATGTCGTTCAGTCCTTTTCTACGGACGGTATCGTTGTATATCTGAGCAGCGATAAAAGCGGTATCAGGCCTGCCATCCGGACTGTAGGCTTCAGGGCCCATCAATCGGACAACCTGATCCCGGATCGCCGGAACCAGATACAGCTTCTTTGCTTCCACATCAGATTCATACACCGGCACACCAAGTAACCCAAAAATCCGTGCGACGACAGACTTGCCACTGCCAATCCCGCCGGTAATTCCAACCTGAAACGGAATTCTGGCTTTAGCGGACATAGGCTCTGGTCTTTTGAATGGCCACCTTCACATCTGAAACGGCCACTGGTTTGGAAACCAGCCGGACCTCCACGGTGGAATCAGCCGGATTGAACGTAGCCAAATCGGCCACTACTTTGAAATCAGCTGGGCGGAGTCCATTTTTCTCTGCATCGGATACCAGAAATGTGACGGCTACTTTTTTCTCTTTCAGTATGAGCGAAGGGTACACATCATTGTTTTCCACCAGAAGCGGCACATCCATTTCTTCTTCCAGAGAAGGTCGAACAGAAAACTGAACATTGATCATGTCCCGGTCATAGGCCAGCAACTGGTTTTTAGGGTATTCTTCCGAAAAATCGAGCGCAACATTCTGGTCAAAGGAATCGTTGATTTTGCGGGCATCAATTTTTACTGGCAAGGACTGGGGCAGGTTGCGGATCAGCGTGGCGGCTCCTTTGAATTCCAGAATTTTGGGAGTCAGCCGAATCGGACTGGAAATACGGAAACCTGGTTTCAACTGAATATCCTGCAGATCCACATACAGCCCGACTAGTTTGGTTTCAATCCGGTCAAACCGGCAGAAAATGGTGTCGGAATTCACGGATTCCACTTTTACTTCCGGCAAAATTTCCTGTGCCCGGTTGAGCCACCGTGAAGGAATCAGGAAACGGGTTTCCATCGGCTTGTCAAAATTGACTACAATCGATTCTTTCTTCCATGCCCAGATGGCTCTGGTTAGATCCCATCCTTTTCCTTCTACCCGCACATCGAGCGAAGCAGGAAGACTTTCGAGCGGCACATATCGCTGAGACGAATAACGATATTCAATGGGAATGGAAAGGGAGTGATGGTACACCCTTCCCATGGCATTCAGAATCCAGAACAAAGCGGCCGTCCCAACACAGTAGAGAATGATCTCCCACTCATGTTTACTTTTTCGTAAAGCGGAGTGATAAAAGTGCTGAAGGAATCCGACCAGCTGGTTCATAGGACTTTATGCATTGGCAGTATCGGTTTGAACCCGTTTGCTGCCATCCAGAGAAATGGAGGCCCGGTCGAATTTGAGCTTGGTTCCCCGATCCACTTCCAGTGTGATGGTGAGCTCATCAAGTTCATGGATTTTTCCATGCAAGCCACCGATGGTGACAACGGCATCCCCTTTTTTCAGTTCTTCAATGAATTTTTTCTGATCCTTCTGCTTTTTCTGCTGTGGGCGAATCATAAAAAAATACATCACCAGAAAAGCGGCGCCCATAGTGAGAAGCAACGACATATTGCCGCCACCGGCTGCCTGTAATAGAATAAAGAGCATGGTTTTAGTTTGTTTCCTGTTTTGGTAATACCTCTCCTTCGATGGTCACTTCGGTGAGTTCTGGTTTGGTATTGGCTGTAATAACGATCTTTTTATTTTGCTTTCCCTGTTTTCCTTCGGTGTTGAAGGTCGCTTTGATCACTCCGCTTTCACCCGGTGGAATGGGTTCCTTTGGCCACTCCGGAACGGTGCACCCGCAGGAAGCAGATGCATAACTGATCAGCAAATCCGATTTGCCTGTGTTGGTGAATGCAAATGAATGGGTCACTTCTTCACCTTCTCTCACCGGATTAAAATGAAATGATGGCTCCTTGAACCGGAGAACGGGCTTTTCTGAATCCGGCACAACTTGTCCTGCCCCATGATTTTTTGTCGATTCTGTCGGCGACCGGTCACAGCCGGTAACTCCAAGCATCATCACAAATGCCAGAAATACACTGCTTTTTACCGCAGCCATTCGATTGAACTGCATCAAATTTTTTACGCTGTTTTTCCTTTAATCTGATTGATCTGACCCATCAGGGCTTCAACATCACTCAGTAATTTTTCTGCTTCTGCCTTGGTATCGGAAATGATCCGCTCGCCTTCTGTTTTGGCAGCTGAAACCGGAAGTTCAGACTGGTCTTTCAGATTCGAAAGCATCGCCAGCAGTTTTTCTCTGTAGCGATCCAGCTGAAAGCTGATTTTGTCACGGGTATTTTTTCCTTCGTCCGGGGCATATAAAACACCAACCAGAGTTCCGGCAGCGACGCCGGCAATAAAAGTGAGGAACAAAGCAGCAGACTTATTCATGTCAGATTGATTCAAATGGCCTGCAATTTATTCCTGATTTGTCAATTGATGTAAATTTTTTGGGGGCGAAAAACGAATTAGGGTTACTTATTGTCCATCAATCCCTTGGCTGACTTCTTTAGTGTTCCGTCGGCCCTCATTTTCGTCGCCAGTTTATCGACCACCCCGTTGATAAATCCGGCTGATCCCGGTGTGCTGTACGCTTTGGCAATTTCCAGATATTCGTTCATGGTTACCTTTACCGGAATGTGCGGAAACTTCCTCATTTCGTTGATGCTCAAGTGAATGATCCATTTGTCAAGCAGTGCCACACGGTCACTGTCCCAGTTGGTAATGGTATCGGCCATTCGCTTTTCGTCTTCTTCAAAATTTTCCAGACTGCTGTCGAGAAGGGTATTGAAAAACTCCCGGTATTCTTTGTCTTCCTCATCATTCCGCCTGAACTGCGGAATTTCACCCATACCCAGACCTTTGAATGTTGCTTTTAACGACACCTCCAGCAGGATCCGGTTTTCACTCCAGTGAAGATCTTTTTCCTGCATCAGTTCGTTGAATGGCTGGGATTTGAACAGCTTACGGTACAGCACTTTCCAGATTTCATCTTCCTCTTCCGGGCCCACTTCCTTTTTATCACGGTAGGTTTTATACTCCGGCAACTCTTTGAAAAGCAGGGTGTACAGCCGCTGAATCAGCTCCTGATCATGGGCAAGATAACCAGCAGGCGGATTTCCTTTTTCCGGGTGAAGAGCCTGATTGAGAAGATTGTAATATGGATGTTGCGTGATTTTCAACTCATGCTCCGGGGAAGGTTCATTGTTAAGGAAATTTCCCTGCTTCCGGTCTTCCTGCGTTCTGGCATATTCGATGAGTGAGGAAAACATCTGCCAGAAGCTGATTTCAATGGCATTTTGCTGAATAATGTCCTGATAAACTCCTTTCCGGATACTGTCCAGCTCGGCTTCGTTTTCTTTCTTCCAGGTTAGAACGGCTTTTTTTGCAAGGATACCCAGCCATTTCTGGTTCTCCTGTAATTCGTTCATGTCCAGTTTGTTGGCGAAGGCTTCATCGAGCAGAACCGGCAACAGCATCTGAAAACCGGTTTTGTCTTTTTGCTCGGCATTGTAAAAATCAGGCTCCTCAATTAACCCGTCGTACACTTTCTGACGAATGTCTTCAAGGTTCACGGTTTTGTTGTTAAAATAGGTGTAAAGGCCTTGCATTGCCTTAATCCTGATTACCCTTCGCATACTGTAAAAGAACTTTTTGAGCCGCAAAAATCCGAATTCCTTTCGGGCTCTCAAACTTTAAATTGAAATAACTGTTTCGTTGCTTCCCGGAAGGCTCATTTCGGCCTTTCAGAAACAGTCCGGGTGCTCCCGGGTTCCAACCGGAATCAGCTCATTTTCCTGAAAGCTGCATGTCTTCGAATCGAAGATCGAATCAACGCCCGGCATTCATGAAACTTTTCAGGAAAAAACTGGTTTCCATTTGCAGGGAAAGCGGATTAAGTACAAGTTTTGGGAAAATTTTCAACCCGGCTTCGGCATGCGAAAGCAAATTCTTCTTTTCCTGCTTTGCAGTGCACCTTTTCTTCTGGCCGCCCAGCCTGAAATTGATTCTGCGTTTGCAAGGACGGCACGTTATCTCAACGAAAACTGCCTTGGCTATTCCCAACTCAATCAGGCCTGCGCCACCATCGGTCACCGTCTGACAGGCTCTCCTCAGGGACAAAAAGCAGAAACCTGGATATACAACCATCTCAAATCCAGGGGAGTCGAAAATGTTCAGTATGATCCCTTTCCATTTCGTGCCTGGAAACGAAAAACGTGCAAACTGGAAGTAGTTCCATATAAATCCGATAATTATGTTGGTTTTGAAGCGGTGTCACTGGCCAATACTCCTTCTTTTAAAGGAGCATGGCTTTTGATTGACGGTGGAGATGGTCTGGAATCGGATCTCCGGAAACTCGGAAGCGCCATCAAAGGAAAATGCCTGGTGATCAATCTGGGTCTGGTTCGCACCGACAGCAACCGCCGCAATCTTCATCGTGCAGAGAAAGTCTCTCTTGCACTCGAATTTGGAGCCGCCTCGGTGATGTTTGTCCATCCGGCCAATTCTGATATCCGCCTCACCGGAACTGCCTCCCTTACCGGAGAAGTTGTTTCCATTCCAGCCATCTGTGTGTCGGGTTCCGATGGAAAGCTGATACGTGACTGGATGAAATCAGAAAGGCTCATGGCGGACATGGATGTTCAGAACGAAGTGGCAGATGGGTCAGCCCGAAATGTGGTGGCGAGAATAGATGCCCCTCAGAAAACGGATGAAACCATCCTTTTTTGCGGACATCTGGACTGCTGGGATCTTGGAACCGGAGCTGTTGACAATGGAATCGGGTCGTTTGCTCTTCTTGATATTGCCGCAGCTTTGCAGAAGGAACGTCAGAATCTGAAACGAAATGTTGTGATTTTGTGGACAATGGGTGAGGAGCAGGGACTTCTGGGTTCCCGTCATTTTGTGGGAGACCGGAAGTCAGACGGCACTCTTGCCCATATCCGGGCAGTGGTGAACCTGGATATGGTGGGAAATCCGGTTGCATTCAATGATTCCGACTGGCCGGGAGCTGAAAAATGGTTTTCTACCACGCAGAAAATGATCACACCGTATGTTCCGACTTTCCGGAATGGAGTGATCCATGATGCGGGACTTCATTCT
This sequence comes from Catalimonadaceae bacterium, assembly GCA_036759185.1. Lineage (GTDB taxonomy): Bacteria > Bacteroidota > Bacteroidia > Cytophagales > Flexibacteraceae > CAMDMI01. The sequence goes on from DAIOVD010000071.1 coordinate 12,053, forward strand.
GATCACCAGCCGTTTATGCTTGAAGGAATTCCTGTTTTCTCCACTGGTTCGAGCCTTCCGGATTCAGTCTACCGCTGTTATCATGCCAACTGTGATCTGATGAACCTTGTGAGGCCTGACGATATGAAAACCAGTTCGATGGTGCATAGCTTAACCGCTCTTAAGCTGGCAATGGTTCCTCAAATTCCATTCAAAGCTATGAAGGAGAAAAAACTTGTGAAATGGCTGAAAAAGCACAACCTGAAAGAAAAACTGGAAATTAGTAAAGAATGGCGTTGGAAATAAGTCAAAGTTTGAGGCGATTTCCAATTGAAAAATGAGTACGAATAACTACAGGATCAGCGAAGAAGAGAAACAATTCGCGATTGCACACCTCGCCAGAACAGGTGAGGAATTCATCAATTCCATCCGGGATATTAACGAAAAGCAGTGGTACATGCGTCCGGGACCAGGTCAATGGTCGGCGGCAGAATGTGCAGATCACCTGTTGCAGACGGAACTGTATTACTTTATGCCAACCATCCAGCAGATGCTGGCAGAGCCAGCCAATCCAGACCGTCGTTCGGAAACGCAGGGAAAAGATGAGATTTCGTATCAGAGTATGGAAAACCGGACTTTCAAAATCAAAGGTCAGCCCTGGGACGAATCCTCTGAAACGGTTGTGGACAAGGCAGCTTTGATTGATGCCTTCACTGCAAAGCGTAAAGAAATCATCGAATGGCTCCGTCATTCGGATGATGAATTCCGTGTTCATTACACTACGTTTCCTGGACTTGAGACAATTGATGTATATCAGTTTATTCTGATGATTTCAGGACATACGACGAGGCACACCGGCCAGATCAATGATATTAAGGAACTTGAGTTCTTTCAGCAGGCGGTCCCGGCCTGATTTCACCAGACCGAATTTCACTAAAAAACCGAAAATAATTTGTGCATTGAAGGCGATTGGTTCACTACCTTTCGCCTTTATTTGTTTACTGCATGGAAAAGTGGGCTGAACTCAAGCAATCGCATAAAAATTTATCCGCCGCTGCTGCCTCGACCTACGATGAAATTTATGAAAATTCAAACCATGCTACCGGCATATACATGCGGTATGAAGAGGATTTGATTTTTAATACAACAACATCGATACCGGACCGCAAAGTTGCAGCCGTATTAGGGAGCGGAACCGGCAGAGAAAGTTTTACTCTGGCCGGATTATTTGATAAGGTTTACGGGCTCGATTTTTCTCCGGAAATGACAATCCAGGCACAACTGAATCAGAAAAAACGAAACATCCAGAACACTCATTTTATGACCCTTGATGTTGAAAATGATCCGCTGCCTTTTGCGGATCAATCGGTCGATTTCATCAATTCTTCTTTTGGGATGGGATCCTTTGTTCTAAATCCCGGTAGTTTCTTCATGGAAATCAAGCGGGTTCTGAAGCCCGGCGGGAAAGTAATTTTCTCCTTTTACAATTCACAGGCTTTCGTCAATCAGCTGGAGTTAGGCTGGGCACCGGCGATCAGCTCAAGACTAAACCATCAGGAAGAAGCGTTGGAAGTGCAGTTTGGCGATCAAACTTTTTTCATTCCGGTGGTGGCCTATTCAGTTCCCGAAATTAAAGCCGAACTGAGCAAGTTCTTCACCATTTTTTCTTTATCTACCTTTCCGTCCATTTCCTCCATATTTCCTCAGCAGTTTTTCAATAACGACCGCATCCGGCAGCTTTGTCTGGAAGCCGATCTTTTGCTGGCTGAAAATCTGGATCTGGCCGGCGGTCCTTTTATCGTCGCCGTAGTAGGACCGGAATAATTTTCGGATCATAACAAACCATAAAACAAATCAGACAGTGAACGAGATTTTAGCATTAACGCCTGTTCTGGAGGCTCTTACATCTCTTTTAGGCGCAAACAATGTGGTTCTTCCAGGCGAGGAACTGGCGAAAAATTTGCAGAATACCTCCCATTTTGAGGCTCCCAATGTGCTCGGATGGGTGAAACCCACCATCGCCGGACAAATACCCGACATTTTATCGGTTTGCCGTCAACATCGTGTGTCGGTGTATACCTACAGCAATGGCCTGAACTGGGGACTAGGTTCCCGCCTTCCCTACGAAGACAACTGTATTCTCCTTGAGCTGAGTAATCTGAACCAGATTCTGGAAATCAACGAACAATTTCATTACGCGGTAGTGGAACCAGGCGTTACCCAGGAACAATTGGCAGCTGAAATCAACAAAAGGGGTTTGAAGCTGATTCTCAACGTAACCGGATCTTCACCCAAAGCATCTGTGCTGGGAAATACGATGGAACGAGGATCCGGATTTCTGGATCACCGGATCAACGACCTTAAAGGAATGGAAGTCATTCTGGCAGACGGTACCGTTCTTCGGTCCGGCTTCTGGAACATGGAACCATCACACAGAGAAATTCAACATTTTCCGATGGGCATGGGTCCTGACTGGAGAGGCTTGTTTTCGCAATCCAATCTGGGTATCGTGTGCAAAGGCGTCATCAACCTCACTCCGAAAAAAGAAGTGCAGAAGATGATGTGGTGCAAAGTGGAACAGGATAAAATGCCGGCATTGGTGGAGGCGATAGCCGGTTTGTACCAACGCCATTACATCCATTCTGTAACGCACATCGGCAATGACAAGCGGATGAAAATCGAGCATAAAAGTGTCGAACAGGGAACAACCTGGACTTCCATGGCGATGATTCAGGGCAGTGAAAATTTTGTTCGGTTCCTCGAGGCAGAAATTCCAGCATATCTGGAAGGTCTCTGTCTGTCAATGGGTTTCCTCAGCAAAGAAGAAGCGGATTACATGGAACTGGGAGAAATTTTCGGATGCCATGTAGGAATTCCAACCGACTATTTTGTGCGGGCCATGTACAAAAGCGAGGATGCTGAACTGGATCCTCAAAACATGCAAATCGATTTCGGACAATACGGAATGCTGTGCTGCCTGCCTGTTTTACCTGCCAAAGCCGAAGACATTAAAGAGGCTATTGATATTCTCGAAAGCATCGAGCGTGATTTTGGAATCATTCCGGCAGCCACACTCAATCCGATGAACGACCAGTGTCTGGAGTCGGTGATCAATGTGTATTTCGACCGCCACGATCCTGAAAGCGTGAAGAAGGCACACGACGTGAACAATGAAATGATCCGTAGATTTTATAGCAGCGGATTCAGGTTTTACCGCTTCGATGTGAAAACGCTTCATTCCTACATCAATCCGGAAAATACCCACTGGAAGCTGGTGGCCCGATTGAAAAAAGCACTGGATCCGGATCGGGTATTATCACCTGGCCGGTATGAGCCAAAAGCGGGATAACAACGATTAGAACTGGAAAACGAATGAGAGAACCCTGTTATCACCGGATAGTTTTGATGCGATTTGCTATCTTTTTTTCGCTCCTACTTTTTGTTGGTTTGGCGGATGGCCAGGCTCAGGACACCCGTGAATTATACCGGGTGGTTCTGGTCAAAGGGAAACCGAAAAGACAGGGTAACCAGTTTCTTCAGGACGGCCAGAAAATGCTGGAGAGAGAAAAAGTACTCTTCACCAGTTTACAGGATGTGGTGATTCTGATGAATTCTCACTTCGACCGGATTTATCTGAAGCCAAAAGGAAAAACAGATCTCAATAAACTGAAAGCGGTTGTTGAGTTTGTTCCGAAAAAGCCAAATTCAGGAGAACGATCATTGATGGCGCAAACAAGGGGAGGAACCGATAATAGCCGGAACATCCAATCGCTGTCGGATACTCTTCGGATTGATCTCTCTTCCTTTCCTGAGATTCATTCCGGACTGACGGTATCAGATTTTAAATTGTACGATGTGTACATGGAAGAGGTGAAAAGCAGAGTCCGGCTGGAGGGAAGCAGTCTTGTGCTGACCTTTCCGAAAGCAGGAGTTTTCATACTGTACTGTAAGGAAAGTTCAAGATCGACCGAAGTTCTCGCGGAAATTGAATGCCTGGCCAAGGATGAAGTGCTGGCAGAACTAAAATTTGTCGCGAGGTCCGTTCCGGCCGCTGATTCTGTGCTGACTGAGCAAATTCGCTATCTGAACCGGGTGTATCCACATATGTCGAAAGACCAGGTCACGCTGGCACTGAACCAGAAATAGTATCCTGTCGTTCAGTTTATCGGAAAACATATGGTATGAGTTTATTAAAACAAAAAAAGCCACGCATGACACGTGGCTTTTTTTTACCGGTTCTTTCCGGTTAGTTATTGTAGTAGAATTTTTCCTCTACGATCTGTCCGTTTTTCCATCGCTGAACGGCCACCTGGGTGTAGTTACGAACACCATAGTCTTTATGCGTATAGTCAAACCACCATTCTACGCAGGCGATTCCGTCGCTGATCATGGTTGAAACCACTTTCGCTCCACGGAATTCGGTCAGGCCGTTTACGAAGTCGTTTTCGTACTGACGGTTCAGATCTTTCCCAACACGTGCCGGATAGTCATTGTCCTGCATCACAACTTCAGGAGCATAGAATTTTTCGAAAGCATCCAGAATTTTGCCTTCGAGGATCATCTGATTCAGCTCGTCGACGAGTGTTTTTAAGTCTTTCATTTTTGTTGAATTTGAAGCAAATATATGTCTATACAACTACTTCCTTTTCAAAAATGTTTTGTTTCGTAAAATCGAAATTCCCGAGTCACCAACACATACAAAAACAACGTGAGAACCAGCCGAAATCAGAACACGGTTGTTGTGCACATCCGGCTTCGAACGCCGCAATGTGTTAGGGAGTTTGAAAAACCTGCACATGCATGATCACCCGAACTCCCTTTTTCCCAGACTTATCACTGTACAGCTTTCCGGTGAGCTTCACCTTTTTATTGAAATAATCTGTGAGTGAACCGGGATAAATGAGGTGTATCAGTTTGATGTTCTGTGCCGGAAAATATCGTTTGTCGTCGGTGGCATTGGCAACCGGAACCACGCTGATGGGTGAATCGAGAATGAGTACACGGTGTTTTTCCTTTTTATCACGGGTAGTGTCCACGCCAAATCCGGGAGGGCCCCAGAATGTCATTTCTTTCAGAGTTCCTGTCAAAACGGAAACTTCCGGATCGAAATGATATGCCGGTTGCGAACTGGCTGGCTTTGTTTTATTCTTTCCTTTCTGACCATACGCCTGTAAACCAATCAGAACGGCCAGCACCGGCACCAATAGTTGAATGTAGTTTTTCATAAGTGTAACTGGTGTTCAAAAATACGCTTTCCAATTTTATTCCTCAACTCATTATCATGGAGCCTGTTGATTTGCTCTGAAACAATCGGCATTCCGGTCATGCATAAAAAAACGGCCACCTTTTCAGGCGGCCGTTTTTGTTTTCGAATCACTCAGATTATTTCTTCACAAACGAAATCGTTTCTTTCTGTATTCCTCCGTTCAATGAAAGGAAATAAACTCCGGCTGGTAAATCAGAGGCATCGAGTTTCATTTCTTTCAGATCCCAGACATTACCGCGAACCATTTCCGACAGTACTTTTTGTCCGGTGTGGTTGAACACAGAAACAGTGGCTTCCTGCACGGCCATTGTAAAGCGGATGTTCAGCTCTTCTGCCACCGGATTCCCCAGAATCTGAAGTGGTTCCATGTCATCCGGCACTGTGGTTTGATCAAATAATACCGGCTCAGAAACAGCAACCCGCGTATTGTTTCCAACCGTTGGGCATGGAGCGGTTAATGCACTCGTGGCTACGACCGCATCTAAATCATAACCGTCGGCCAGCGCACTGCTGAAATCGGCACGGTTTGATACGTCACGAACACGCACGTATTGAATTCCGGAATTGGCAGCTGTGATGTCAATCGTTCCATTGTAATCCTGGCAATATTCGCCCAGAACATTCCAGTTTACACCATCGAAGGAAACAGCGATTTCAGCACGTTCACGATATTGGTTGCACGAATTGTTTCCAAACGTCGTCTCTACAACTTTCAGTTCTCCGCCTGGTCCGTCGAAAATGGCGAAATCAAATTTCACACACACATCACCACCAAATCCCAAAGCATAAAAATTAAAGGAATCGTCGTTTTGAGGCAATCCCAATGCTTTGGATGGATCGGAACGAAGTCCCACAATGTTGGTGAAGTTTTTGGCTTTGCCCTGCGTTCCACCACAAATAGAGGCGGCACCTCCGGATGTCACCTGATTGGGAGATCCTCCTGTTGTGTATCCGTTCAAAACTTCAATTCCATCTACGTCATAGGCATCCGCCATTGGAGCACTGGATGGAGAATCCACTGTGGCATCCACAATGCGGAAATACTGTGCCCATGGAAGCGAAATTCCCAGATCAAACGCCCCGTCATAGGTGGCCAGCCCCAGATAAGTGAACAAAATTCCATCCTGCGAAGCATACACCCTTGCACGGTCGCTGAAGTTGTTCACTGGCTGCGCACCGTAGGTCGTTTCCCAGATTTTAATGTCGTTGCCCGGACCATTGTTCACAGCACAGCTGGATTTTAAGGTAATGGAACCATTAAAGCCCAATGAGTAAAAATTAACCGTTCCTGAAACATCGGATTTCTGCGCCACTTCCGCATTGGCCGGATTGCTGCGATCAGTCGGAACATGACTTCCATTGTGCGTCAGTCCCTGTTGAAAACAAACCACCTGAAACTGGCAGTTGGCTACAGGAGAATAATTGGAAATGCGAACCGGCAACTGATTCAAGTTGGCAGTAATCCCTGAAAACAAAGCGGAATACGGATTCGTTCCGGTGGCGGCAACAGGTCCGGCCAGGTTTGTCCATGAACCAGAAAATCCCTGCAAATAAGAAGCGGCCCGGTTAAAGGACGGTTTCTCATCGCTTCCATTCCAGGAAGTTGAAATGCTCAGATCGGATCCGCCTGCGGTTCCTTCATCCAAAACCCAGGTAGCATTGACGGCGCCGTTCACCGAAGAACCCGACAATCCGCCGGACAAAACATCATCCTGAACACGGGCACCGACATTATCTGTGGTGCCTCCATTGGAAATCTGAAGAGGAAAATAGTGTCCTGAACTTCCGATCGGATAGAAACGGGTAGCATTACCCAGACTTGCATAACGGAACAT
>DAIOVD010000071.1:19232-20543 GCA_036759185.1 Catalimonadaceae bacterium
GCCCAGAACGGGTCATTGTTGGAAGGACCAGAAGAGGCATCCAAAGCAAAATGATTCAGAATATTGGCACCAAAACGATTGGCATCCGCCCCGGCTCCACCAATTTCAGTATTCTGAAATGCTGGATACACACCGCTGAAATGGTTGGCAAACCGGATTCCGGTTCCTCCATTTGCAATTCCTCCCAGAAACTCATTGCCTTTTATCTGAATGCCCGACCAGGTTGCTCCATCGTTTCCTGCCGTTTGCTGCTTGGTGTTCACTGAAATATGAAGATACACCGTTGACGTAGAAGAAGGGGTAAACTGGTTATTCCGAACGATTACATTCCGGCTGCGTGTCGAGAAAAGTCCTACTCTTGGATGACCGGTAAACTGATTGTTTTCGACCAGAATGATGGCATTGGCGAGGGTGTTGTTTTTGATCTCCATCGATATCTGGGCATTGCTTCCCGGAATCGGACGGAAGACATTGTTTCGGACAAGATGAGTGTAACCACCAGCCGGAATGTTGATTTCCAATGCGCCATACACTCCAAACAATTGGTTGTTCAGGCATTGAAACATCCGCTGGGCAGATCCAACCTGAACCGCATAATCACCATAAATCTCATTGGATTCGGATGGATCGGTTCCTCCGATCCGACCATAACCTCCAGCCATCCGGATACCACGGCCAAATCCGCCGTTACCTGGATTAAGGGGCTTGATTATATTCCGTACAATCACCACAGAATCCTGGCCAGCAATCGACGTGAGCTGACCCAGCAGAATTCCAAATGAATTGAAAATGGATGAAGTAGATGGATTGGTCGCGAAAATTTGGTTGTCTTCAATCCGCAAACCATTGAAACCACCGGCCGGACTGAAAATTCCGATCACGGTTGAAACCTGATTCACCTGAATTTCCAGATTTTTAAGCCGGATATTGGCTGCCGCCAGGCGAAATATAAACCCATTGGCAACCGGTGATGCTCCATTGAAAATGGGTTTCGCACCTGTTCCCGGAATGCCGGCTGTTTCATTGCCGACAATATCCAGACTTTTATTGATCAGAATATTGGTCTCACCATACGTGCCAGGTAAAATCACCAGTTGGTCGTTGGCTGCGGCCTGACTGATGGCAAATGCAACCGTTTTCCAGGGTGTCGCCGAAGATTGAGCTTGTACAGAAGAATTGGCATCGCTACCCGTGTTCACGCTCACATAATATTTGGCGGCCTCCAAAAAGGACGGTACCAGAATGAAAGCTAGAAGGATGGAAAGACTTGTTGCCCTCTGTCCTGACATCCCGGAATGCCGGAAAATGGAC
>DAIOVD010000072.1:0-14817 GCA_036759185.1 Catalimonadaceae bacterium
TACACTGAACATCTCGGTGAATCCATCTCAACCTGTTTCAGTATCAATCAGTAATTCTGTGGGAGGTGCAGCAATATGTGCCGGACAGAGCGTCACCTTTAATTCATCTGCAGTTAATGGTGGTTCTGCCCCTGGTTATAGCTGGCGGATCAATGGAAATACATTCAGTGGTAACACTGGTTCATCGTTTACCAGTACAACCCTGCAAAATGGCGATCAGGTGAGTCTGGTCCTCAGCAGCAATGCATCCTGTCCGTTTCCTGCCCAGGCTACATCAAGCAGTATTTCCATGGTGGTGAATCCGGTTCTGGTGCCAACAGTGAACATTACTTCGAACACAGGCAGCAACCAGACTTGCGCCGGAAATACTCTTATTCTGACAGCAAATGCAAGCAATCCTGGCGATTCTCCAAACTACCAATGGTTCCAGAACGGGAGTCCTTTGACAGGAGAGACCAATTCTACCTTTACCATACCATCGAATCTTACCGGAAGCACAGGCTTTACAGTTCAACTTACATCCAATGCCATTTGCGTGAATCCCACTCAGGTTACTTCCGCTAGTTATAATGTGACTGTGGTTTCGAATGTGGCACCAACGGTTTCGGTGACATCGACTTTGGGTACTGGACCAGTTTGCGTCGGAACCTCCATCACTTTTACTGCCAGCCCTGTAAATGGGGGTACTTCACCAACCTTCCAATGGCAGAAAAACAATACCGATATTCCAGGGCAAACCGGATCTGTATTCACCAGTACCACTCTGGCCAACAACGATCAGATCACAGTTCGGATGACATCCAATGATCCGTGTGCCAGTACACCAACTGCCACTTCTCAGCCAGTGACGGTGAGTATCGTGTCTACATTGCCAACTTCTGTTACCGCTACCTCCTCTGTTTCCGGAAATACAATTTGTGCCGGTACATCGGTTACGTTTACGGCCAACCCTGTCAATGGTGGAAGTAACCCCGCATACCAATGGTCTGTAAACGGTGTAACCCAGGCCGGTGAAACCGAATCTACTTTCACCACCAGTTCGCTGAGCAACAATGCTCAGGTTCGGGTTCGACTCACATCGTCCTATTCATGTGCTACCCCAACTACTGTGACTTCATCGCCGGTTGTGATGACGGTGAGTCCATCGGTAACCCCTACCCTGGCGGTAATCAGCACACAAGGTAACTTCGCCTGTGCCGGTTCCAGTATTTTGCTTGTAGCAAATTATACAAATGGAGGATCCAATCCTCAGTTCCAGTGGTATTTCAACGGATCACCCCTCACCGATTCCAACAACGATTCGCTCCTGACTCCAACCGGTTTTGCCGGCACCAATAATTACACCGTTGAGATAACATCGAATGCTTCATGTGTGAATCCACCAACGGTTTTATCTTCTGCCTATACGGTTAGTGTCGCGGCAAATGTGACTCCGTCTGTATTTGTGAATTCAAGCGTACCAGGCAACACTCTCTGCAACGGTCAAAGCGTGACGTTCACCGCCAATCCAACCAATGGAGGCACCGCTCCTTTATACCAATGGCGAATAAACGGGGTGAATGTCGCAGGACAGACCTCCCCTACTTTCACGACATCTTCACTTTCAAACAACGATGTGGTGACCGTCCGTCTGAAAACCAGCATCACATGTTCAAGTCCGGATACCGGTATTTCAAATCCGCAGACAATGACCATTACGCCGAACAGTCCTGCTGCCGTAACGGTAACCAACAATCTGGCGTCCAACACCACTTGCAACGGACAGAACGTTGTCTTCACCGCCAATCCGGTAAACGGAGGCACGAATCCATCCTATCAGTGGATACTGAATGGTGCTGATCTTCCGGGACAAACCAACCCGACATGGTCCAGTTTCACATTGGCCAATGGCAATCAGGTTTCGGTGAGAATCACATCGAACTCAGCCTGTGCTACTCCAAATACGGCGACTTCTACTCCTGTCGTGATGACGGTGAATCCAACGGTCACTCCTTTGGTTTCGCTGAGTTCTAACCCTACCGGCGTTTCTTTCTGTGCCGGAACAACCATCCAGATGACTGCTATTCCGGAAAATGGCGGAACCGCTCCTGTCTATGAATGGAAAGTGAACAACAATGTGGTTCCGGGACAAACGGGTTCTGTTTTGAACTTTGTATTAACAACCCCTTCAACGGTGACCGCCACACTAATTTCAAATGCAGCCTGCGCCAATCCGGTTCAGGTAACATCGGGAGGGCAACTGTTCTCCGTTACCCCACCACAAGTGGTTACAGCTCAGGCCGACACTGCTGTTTGTGAGGCGACCGGTTCCTTCCAGCTTACCGCCAGTCCGGCCGGAGGTTCATGGAGTGGAACAGGTGTGAGTTCAACAGGATCATATACGCCTGGTTCAACCGGTTCAACCAAAGTTTACTACTCTGTTCCCGCCAACGGAAACCTGTGTGCAGGGACAGATTCCGTCCTGATTACTGTCAAAGCAAGGCCGGTGATTACATTTAGTAACCAGGGACCTTTCTGCCAGACAGCGCCTGCTGTTCAGCTTACAGCCAATCCAACCGGAGGTACATGGACAGGAACTGGTGTTACGACAAGCGGATTATTCACACCATCCACAGCCGGAGCAGGACAAACCTCAGTGCTGTACCTGGCAAATGTGAACGGATGTTCCAGTTCCAAAGTATTGTCAATTCAAGTCAATGCTCCACCAACGGTGGATGTAGGCGGCAACGAAACGGTCTGTTTCTCCACTGATGCCTTCCAGCTAAACGGTCTGCCTGCAGGTGGAACCTGGAGTGGTGATGGTGTGGATGCTGACGGAACTTTCAATCCTGGTTTTGTTACACCTGGCTCAACCAACAATTTAACCTACACAGTTACAGTCAATGGGTGCACTGCTTCAAAAACCAAACAGATTGCAGTGACCGATTTTGGTTCACCTTTGAATGTGAATGCCGGAACCGACCAGACTGTCTGTATTTCAGATGCTGCATTTGTGCTCCAGGGCATCACAGGGGCAGGTGGATCCTGGACAGGAACCGGTGTGAGTCCAGATGGTATCTTCAATCCAACAATATCCGGAACCGGCTCGTTTACTTTAACTTACACTGTTTCGTTTACGCAAAGTCCCACCTGCTCGGGTTCCGACACCAAAATAGTGACGGTTCTGGCCGCACCACAGGCACCATCGGTTCAGGGCGATACCGTCTGCCGGAGCGGGGCTGCTACATTGGTGGCCAATGGAACTGCTGCTGCTTTTAATTGGTACACCACATCTTCAGGTGGTAATCCGATAATTGGACAGGCATCTCCTTCGTTTACGACGCCGATACTCAATAGCACCACCACATATTATGTGAGTCAGAAAGCAGGCAGTTGCGAAAGTCCGAGGACAGCAGTAGTGGCATATGTAAACAACTTCAACAACGCAGCGTTCTCCAATAATGCCGGGTTGCTCACCAGTGAGCCGTCCAACGGACAGGGATATCAGTGGTTACTTTCTGGAAATCCGATAACAGGTGCCATCAATTCCTCCTATACTCCGCTGGTGAGTGGTGATTACTCTGTGATCATTCGCCTGGATGGTTGTGCTGATACATCTGCCCAACAATATGTTCTGGTAACTGGTGTGAACGAGTCGAATGGCCAAAACCCTTGGACACTGATTCCAAATCCGGTTCAAACCGATCTGCACATCAAGGCAGAAGGTCTCACCGAAATCCGGGTCATCAACATGCTGGGACAGTGCGTAAAAACAAAACTATCAGACATAGGACCTGTTACCACAATGTGGATGGGAGATATGCCAGACGGAGTGTATCGCATTGAGCTTCGGGGACCTGACCGTATGGAAATGCAGATGATTATTGTGCGGAAATAGAATAAGGAGTTCAACGATTGAAGCATGAAGCGAACAAGGGACCCTGATTTAGGTACTCCGGTGATATGGACGTATGTGTTTGTTCTATTCAATTTAGAAAAGAGCAAGTCGCAAACTGTACCATTATCCCCGAAACGTGATGCCTTATGAGGAACGTCTCAGGAAAAATCCGGACCAAACCTATGTGGTATCAAACCCGTTATGAAGATACATTCAAACGATTCCCTGCCTGGATTCTTCTCTTCTCCTTTTCAACAGCGTTTTCCCAATCCCAACCTACGTTCGGACCCGAAAAAAAAGTAACCCTCCTTGGCTGGCAAACCGATGCCATGGAACCTTTCATTTCAACGGACGGGTCCACTTTGTTTTTCAATTCGCTAAACACCGGTGGAAATACCAATTTACACTATGCCTCGTTTGTGAACGATTCAACTTTTCAATGGGAAGCTGTTGTGAACGGTACCTTTGATCCTGCGCCGAATCACCTGGATGGTGTTCCGTCAATGGATTCGGCAGGGAATTTCTACTGGGTTTCTCTGCGTGGATATCCAGCCTTTCCCGACAATCTGCACAAAGGAAAATACTCAGTTGGACAGGTCACACAGATCAACCGGGTGCACGGCAATTTCAACATTCCTGTTTTTTCGCCACCGTTTGGATGGCTTATAATGGACGCAGCCATTACACCCGACGGAAACCAGTTGCTGTACTGCAATTCTCTTTTCGATTTTGGGAATACCATTTGCAGTGGCATTCCATGTCAATCCATCCTGGGAATGGCTAAAAAAACGACTGATTCCAGTTTCACTAAAATGGGAACATCCGATTCAGTTTTAAGTGAGATAAATGACACGGCTTCGTATATCATATATGCACCTCAACTCACCCGAGATGGGCTTGAGCTCTATTTTACACGACTACTAAAAGGAAGTTTTAATACCGAAATCTGCGTTGCGGTCCGCACATCGGCGACCGGAAATTTCAGTCAACCTACCGTGATCTGGTCTAATCCCGGTTATGTGCCCGAAGCAGCAAGTCCCAGCGTTGACAAGCAGAAATTGTACTACCACCAGAAAGACAATTCAGGTCAATACAAAATTTGGCTTCGCTATCGTTCACCGCAAACGATGGTCGAAGAACCAACGTTCAAAAAAACCTTAAGGGTTTATCCAAATCCTGCAACAAGCGGTTTTTTCATCGACATTCCCCATTCCCGGTTTCCGTTTTCGGTTATGATGTACAATTCAACCGGCCAGGTCGTTTATCAATCATCCAATGAAGTCTCCGTTTCTATCGGAAAAATTCCAACCGGTGTTTACCGCATTTCCGTCATTCAAAATGGAGAACAATGGAATTCGATTCTGGTGAAAAAATAGACTTATCCTGCAGAATGCCATTTCGAAAAGGCACAACCATTTGGGGGATTTGCAGTAAATCAAGATGTTTGAATTTCACGCATAAATTCCAACAAACAGAATTTTCGCCGTCCTTATCCATTTATGTCAATCGTTATGAGCGTTTCACAGGAATTCATGACTCAAGGGAAGAGGATTTTGAATTGACAGAATTTTTACTAAAACAATACCGGACTACCTATGAATTCAAAAGTGAAAAACCATTTTGTGACCACTATTTTGCTTTTTACATGTACCCTCATTTTTGGACAAACGCCAAAATATACAGCAGCCCAGGATTCAATCATTGAAACTTACTTAAATAATGGTGCCTACAAGTACCATTATACCCTGCAAGGTTGGGACGACAACATCAACCTTGCACTGAAGAAAGACTCCACCATCGCTTTACTTTGGCAGTTAAAAGCATTGCCCCTTTGGAAGTCGAAAAAGTATGAAATGGCCTTACGCTGCTATGACAAAGCTGTATTGATTGACAGGGCAAAATATTTGGGGCGAAGAGGCTATCTGAAATGCATTTTTCAAAAAGATTACAAAGGGGCTATTGCGGATATGGAAATGGCTCAAAAGGAATTTGGTTACGGCTTTCAAAACGATCATTCCTATTCTTTTTATATTTCGCTTTGTCACTTACAACTCAATGAATTTGAAAAAGCGGAACTTGTCTTACAAATTGACTTAGAGAAAAGTATGAGAGAGCATGGAGAAAACTGGATAAGTTTTCTCAATCTATTCTACGCAGGTGTTATTCAATACGAATTAAAGAACTACGACAAAGCGATCACCTACTTCAACAAGTCACTCAAAATTTACAGCAATTTCTCCGACGCCAAATACTACAAGGGATTATGCTTGTTGCAAAAAGGCGACAAATCCGGTGCCGAAGCATTAATGAGAGAAGCCAAAACCAATTTTGAACAGGGATATACTATTAACGAAGATGATGCATTTTATGAAGTATATCCTTACAAAGTGAATTGGTATACAGCAAAATGGACCATACCGAATTATAAAGAATAGCTAACTTAATCCGACGTGTTACATTGATTGACAAAGCGAAATTGCCATTCACTTTCCTCAACCCAGGTTCATGCCACCCAAATCAAAAGTTGGGTCCTTCAAAAACAAGAACTTTTCTTTGCATTTTCGTAAATCCTCAAGGCCAGTTCCCGGCAATCTATGTGCATAAAACTCCGTCCGTATTTGAGCCCTTCAAATTGACAGTTGTTTTCCCCAGTATTCACAAATCTGTCGGTTACACACTCCGAAATTCAATTGATTCCAGGTAGCAATCAGAACCTAATTTACATGGGACGGACAACAATAATCGGCACTTTGTTTACCATAATAAGCCTGGCAAGCATCCCAACATTTGTGTTACCATTGGCAACAATGATCCCGTTCGCATTGCCAATAGAACTGTTCTTCTCCAGGGTATTTGATCATGCAAACTACAACAGAACCGGATACTCGGTCATTGCAATCCTATCTGTATTGTGCCTCGTAACGACATATCTTTTCTTCAACAGATTCATTAAAGACATAACGGCAAAAGGAAAAATAAACGTCATCACTTTTACGGCATTCTTGTCAGTTCAACTTTTCATTATTCACCCTTTGTTTTTCTATATCGAAACCTCAAAAAACTGGAGCAGAGCAGGTGATGGTCAATTCATTTTTGGAATTGCTGCAACGTTTCCAATCAGCAGTTTCGTTTTCTTGCTCTTTGGGGTATTGACCGATATACTCCAAAGGACAATTTGGGCGAAATTAAAAACGGAAGCGAAATCGGAGAGATAGCATGCTGGTTCAATCTTTCGATGAGAAAGACTGAAATTAATTCAATTTGAATCCCTCTAATAAACCGATCGGTCAATTCAGCCCAAAATCCACATCGTCCTGTTTCCATTCATCGTCATTTCATGACCTCAATCCAACCCTGAAACTGCTGATTATTGAACCGGATTTCATAAAAATAGACACCGTATTGAACCCGGGTCAATGGCCAAAGAAATCCCGGATCTGAGGTGTAAAAAGCTTTTTTGCCCCAACGATCGTAAATGGAAATTCCTTCAAATTCAACTCCGCACCCAGGCAATGCATTGAAAACATCCAGACTGATTTTCTCATTGATATTATCTTCATTACTGGTTAACAAGTTGATGGGATTAAACTCAATATTTCTCGTAGGCTTAAGGTTGATCTTTAACGTCAACGTATCATAAGCCACTCCTCCACAGGTAACGCCCGATGACCGGAATAAAATATCGGCAGGATAGGGAAGTCCAAAATGACTGCAATCCGGATTCCATGAAACTTCGGATTCAACGGTTGTAATTCCTGATGCAGGAGCAAATTCAATACCGTACTTCTGCAACTCAAGGCTGCCTGTTAATGGGCTCAGCATCACTCTGCTGCCGGCTCTGCTTTTTCCAACCAGTACCTTTTTATAGGAGATATCCGTTTCCCCCTCTATTTCAATACGATTCTTTGAAGAATCAGACCCTTTCTCATAAATCAAGGAATTTATTTTTGGTGGAAGAATTTTCAGCAGCACAGGTTTCTTTAACACAATATTCTGGCCGCAGAAATTCGTGCTGGCTACAAAGTTTACTGTATAAGGCTGGTTGACAGGCATCGCACAAGGAGCTTTCCACCTGAAAAATCCGGACAAAGGTCCAATTCCAGATACAGCGGGAAAGAACATTCCAACCGATGACAAACCGATCTGTTGCATTCGATTTGTCAGTACTTCTGCCTTGATCTGATTTACTTGTGTCGGCTGCACAACTGTATTCACTTTGATCGTGACGGAATCGCCACCATATACCTGCAATTCATCATCCTGGATACTGAGTCCGATTGAAGGCATAAAACTAGGCGGTACCGTCAAAACAATGAAAATATCCAATGTGTCATAAAGTGACCCTGAACATCCGTTATCGTATGCAATAACCCGTAAATGAAATGGATTGGCTCTGGTTGAGCCTACACAGGCAGGCAAACAGAAATTGAGGCGGGCCGTATCGGTCGATGAAACAATCAATTTTACTGTATCACCCGAAATGGGGGAAATGGGCGAAAAATTAAGAGGTAAAGCCCTCATCGTTAAAGTCTGAAGGGGCTGCTTGTCTGAAACTTTCACATTGATACAAGTTTTTGTCTGGGTGTTATTGGCAACAAAAATTGTATCGTTTTGCCCGAGCAAGCGATTTCGGGTCGGATCAGGCAATGTGATGACAGGAGCTGTGTTGGGTACACAGGAAATCACCACCTGCTGAAATTCTCTTCGTACCATTCCGATTTTTTTCCCCTGCCGGAATTCCGAACAACTCACCGAAAAAACAAAAAGTCCAAGCATGCTGGGTGTCACTGTCATCAATCCGGTTTTTGGATTAATGCTTAACTCCGGATTGCCCGGAATCTGAACAGCTGTACTAAACCCATTGGACCAAAGGACCGGTAAATAAGGACCACTCACTGCTGTATCCGTCACAGGTGAACCAGTCGCAGTTCCTGTCGAACTCAAAGGATCCACAATCTCATAAACCAGAGAATCTCCATCAAAATCGGTCGCTCCAAAATCTATAAACGATGGCTGATTGATACAGAAAAGTGTGTTGGGAACCGGCTTAAACACCGGGGAATCATTGAGATAGGGTTGGCTGTTTTTTGAAACCGGCGGAAAATCCATCACGAATGTCTGTCCAACTGCTCCTGGATTCTGGATGTTGTCGATTCCATTGTTGCGGCAGCACCGTTCCCATACAACATAATATCCCAATGGATCATTGTAAACTGAGGCTGGCAAATCAACATCTTTCGAATAATTCAAAACTCTGGTCCTCACCGAATCGACTTGTGTGCCACAGGCAGCCTTTTTATAACTGATGATTTTCTCGCTGGTATCCAAAAGAACACCTGGGATATTCACCATCAGTTTGTTGTCCGACTTCCTGAAAATGGAAAAAAAGACCTTCGAATCTTTTGCTCCGGAGCTTCCATTGATCTCATCAAAATAAACGGTGAGTTGAATGGTGTAGTTGTAATTGCCATTCGCAATCATCTGGAATCCCCCTCCTACTATGTGGGTAGCCTCAGAATAAAATGACAGGAAAAAAAAGGAAATGCCTAATACCGCTGAGGTAAGAATTTTGGTCTTCATTGTTATGGTAGGTTTAGAATTGAAAGACCAGGGGATTAATCTGCGACTTTGGGAATTGCTTCTCGAAGAGGTTAGGGAATAACAACCTGATTTTTTCGACCCGCATCAGTACGGGACAAACCAGAAAAGGTTTCAATAACCTGAAAAAAAATTTACATCGGAATTTTTCAAGCTAAACATTTGAAATTCAACAGGAAACAATCTCACTTTTTCACCTCAATCCAGCCCGAGAATTTTTGAGTATTGAATCGGATCTCATAAAAATAGGTGCCGGATACTTTTATGTCAGCTGGCCATTGAAACTCCGGATCTGTCGTCTCAAATGTCTTCAATCCCCAACGGTCATACATTGAAATTCCTACAAATTCAACTCCGCAACCAGTGGACAGATTCAGATTTCTCAGACTGAGAATTTCATTCTTACCGTCCTGGTTCACAGTGAGAAGATTCACCGGACGAAATTCTTTCGTATTGGTGGCTTCCAGTTGAAGCCTTATGGTAAGAGTATCATGAAACGTTTTCCCGCAGGTCACAGAGGTTGCCATAAACTGGAAATCAGCCGGAAACAATAGATTCAGTAAACTGCATTCCGGATTCCAGCTTACGGCTGATTCAATTCTTGCCTGACGGGAAAATCCGATGAAGCGCAGACCATACCGGTTCATCTGGTTGACATCGGTGATGGCATCCAGACGGACATTGGTGTTAGTGTGATTTTTACCTACCAGAATTCGTTTGTAGGTTATTCCGGCTTCCCCATCAATCGGGACAAGCTTCAATGTTGAATCCTGCGACGTTTCCAAGATTTCAACATCGCCTTTCGAAGGCAAAATCTGAACTTTCAGGGTTTTAACTGCTTTCAGATTCTGGTTGCAAAAACTTGTGGAAGCAGTAAAGTTTATCGTATACGGTTGATCCAACGGATTTGAACAGGGAATATTCCAACGCAGCGAACTGGTTAAAGGTCCGGCTCCGGAAGTTGGGAAAAACTGCAACCCAGGAAATGTGACAAAGTTCACATTTTGATTGTTGAGATACTCTGCTTTCAAATCGTTGGGCTGAGTGGGCTGAACAATGGTGCGGACCGGAAACGAGATTATTTCTCCCTGATACACTTTCAGGACAGAATCTGTGCTCACACCAAGCTCAATTTCTGGCCTGTAACTCAATGGAGCAGTAAGCACAAGAAAAAAATCGAGTGTATCCACCAGCGAACCGGAGCATCCATTGTCGAAAGCAAGTAACCGGATGTGAAAAGGATTCTCGCGGGTAGAACCTTTGCAGGCTGGTAAACAGAAATTCAAAAATGCTGTATCTGAAGGCGAAAACACCTTACGGACAGTATCGCCCCGGATCGGAGAAACCGGTATGAAATTAAGGGGGATAATTCGCAGAGTTACAACCTGGTGAGGCTGGTTGTCATTCACTCTGATTGAAAAACAGGTTTTGTCCTGTGTCAGGTTTTCTATAAAGACAGTGTCGTTCTGAATGATGGAACCTGTTTTTGATGGGTGGGAAAACGTGATTTGAGGTGCCGTATTGGGTGGACAATCGATCACCACCTGTTGAAATTCCCGTCTGATTTCACCGATTTTTGTTCCATTTCTGTATTCTGAACACCGGACTGAAAATACAAAAAGCCCTAGCATATTCGGCTTAACCGTCATTATGCCTGTTTTGGGATTGATTGATAGAGAAGGATTTCCTGGAATCTGGGCGGTCGTACTAAAACCACTCTCCCAGTCAACAGAAGGAAAAGGAGCCGGACTCCCGATTGCAGGCTGAAACTGAACGGCTGCTGACTTGGATTGGATGGGATCAACAAGATCAAAAACAAGGGAATCCCCATCTGCATCAGAGGCTGAAAAGTCAATTCCTGAAAGTTGCCCGATACAAAAAAGTGTGTTGGGAACTGGCCTGAAAACAGGAGAACTATTCTGAAAAGGCTGACTGTTTTTCACCACAGGAGGGAATTCCATCAGAAAGGTTTGCCCGACATTGACAGGTACCTGAATATTGAGAATCACCTGATTTCGGCAACATCTTTCCCATACGACATAATAACCCTGTGGATCATTGTATACCTCCGGCTCAAGGATCACATTTTTCTGGTATAAAAGAACCCTTGTGCGGACGGATTCACCACCTATTCCACAATCCAATAATGTGTAATTGATAATTTCCTGGTTTTCATCCACCTGAATTCCGGTGAAATTTACCATTAGGTGGTCATCTGACTTCCGGTAAATGGTAAAAAACACTTCCTGATCAAAGGCAACCGGGCTTCCATTTATTTCATCATAGTACAGGGTCAGTTGAAAGGAATACAAAGAATTCTCCAAATGAGTCATTTTGAATCCTCCACCTACAATGTGAGATGCCTTCAATTTGAATGGCTGGAAAAAGAATGGGATAAGAAAAAATGTGCACAGAATTCTGAACTTCATTGTTGTGATTGGAGGGATACCAATTGATGAAAAGGAGAGCGCTGGTTCAAATAAACAGAAGATTTCGAATCATCCTTACAACTCATCCAGGAAAAACCATGATGTAGAAAAACTGTTACCCAAAAGATCCGGATCCAATTACCGGAACAGGAAAATTGTTCGTTTTTGGATTGAATTAATTTCCTTACAAAAAAATCAGAAAATTGCCGGCACAAAACTTTCTCAAAAGCCAGACCTCCTGAATTCCACTCTTCACTTTTCACTTGGCGCTGTTGGCGCCACTGTGAGCTTAACCCTTAACTCCTTGTCCTCCCGTTTCACCGTTTTCCTCGCCTTCCTTTTCCTCCTTCTGGCCGGACGATTGCCCGCACAAAACGCTGATCTCAAATTATTGAAATCGATCAACATAGACCGGAACACGAAACTGGATCCATTTTATAGACAGGTTTCGCTATCAGGCTATTGGCTTAGTATTTCGTATCCGGTGAGCACTTTGGTTCGGGGTTATGCAAAAAAAGATTCCGTCCTTTGGCAACAGGGTTTACAGGAATGCGCCGGTTCCGGACTTTGTCTGGCCCTCACGATCGGATTGAAATACAGCATTCACCGGTCACGGCCCTATGTCTCGTCTTCGGAAATTCGTCCGATGCATCCGTTGCCGGATCCCAATAGTTTTCCGTCGGGCCACACATCGGCGGCATTTGCGACAGCCACCCATATTTCGATGGCGTATCCGAAATGGTATGTCGTGGTTCCGGCATTCGGTTGGGCCGGTTTGGTGGGCTATTCGAGAATGCACGCCGGATTTCATTATCCCAGCGATGTTCTGGCCGGAGCCGTTTTGGGCGCAGGTTCTGCCTGGCTGGGACAAAAAGCGACGAAATGGTTTTTCCGCAAGAAGAAACCAGAGCGGTTCCGTCCGTTTTAAGATTTCGGATTCGGTCTTGAGAAAAAGCCGGTTCTGATTTACCTTGCAGCCGTACTGCACTATGAATGAGCTCGAGCAACTTAAAGTCTATTTAAAACACTATTGGGGATACGACGCCTTCCGGCACCATCAGCGGGATATTATGTATTCCATGATTGCCGGAGAAGACAGCCTTGCTGTTTTGCCCACAGGCGGCGGAAAATCGCTTTGTTTTCAGATTCCGGCCCTGGTTCTCGATGGAACCTGTCTGGTGATTTCGCCGCTCATCGCCTTGATGAGGGATCAGGTGGATCAATTGAAAAAACGTGGCATTTCGGCGGCGGGTCTGTATTCCGGATTGTTTAAGGAAGAAACCGAAACCATCCTTGAAAACTTTGTCAACGGGGTGTACAAACTTTTGTACATCAGTCCCGAACGTCTGCAATCGGAAAGTTTCAAAGCCTATCTGGCCAACGCCAAAATTTCGTTTCTGGCGGTGGATGAAGCGCATTGTGTGTCGCAATGGGGCTATGATTTCCGTCCGTCTTACCTGCGGATTCCTGAAATACGGGATCTGTTTCCGAATCTGCCGATCATGGCACTGACGGCATCGGCCACGCCCAAAGCGCAGAAGGATATTCAGGACAAGCTGGCTCTGCGGAGCAAGAACATTTTCATGGCCAGTTTTGTGCGGTCGAATCTGTCGTTTTCGGTATTTGAGATGGAAAACAAAGGCGCCAAAATGCTGGAGATTCTCAATGCCGTTCAGGGAAGTTCTGTGGTGTATGTGCAAAGCCGGAAAAGTGCGTCAAACTGGGCATCCTGGCTCATTCGCAACGGAATGAACGCCGATTATTACCACGCCGGATTGAGTCACAAAGACCGGGAACGCAAACAAAAAAACTGGATCGAAAACAAAACCCGGATTCTGGTTTCGACCAATGCATTCGGAATGGGAATCGACAAAGGCGATGTGCGGACCGTGATTCACGTGGAAGTTCCCGTACAACCTGAAGCCTATTATCAGGAAGCCGGAAGAGCAGGACGGGACGGTCAAAAAGCATTTGCGATCGCCCTGTTTACCCGGCAGGAAATCCGCGATGCCCGGTTCCGGATCGAAACGCATTTCCCGACGCCGGAATCAATTCGGTCCGTTTATGAAAAGCTGGGAATTTATTTAAAACTGGCTCTGGGCTCAGGCGAACTGGCCAGTTTTGATTTTGACATTGAACATTTCTGCAAGACCTTTTCCCTTCATCCAGGTCCCACTTATCAGTCGCTGAAAAAACTGGAAACCAGCGGCTATCTCACGTTCAACGAAGGATTTTACCAGCCGTCCCGTTTCCGGTTTACGGTTTCATCGGCTTATTTGTACGATGCCCAGGTTCGGAATCCGAAGGTAGAAGAAATGTGCAAAGCGCTCCTTCGGTTGTACGGCGGCGAATTGTTCAGCGATTATGTTCACATTCAGGAATCTGACATCGCCCGGGTGGCCAACACAACGGTTGAAGCGACGATGATTCGTTTACAGGAAATTCAAACCGCACAACTGGCGCAGTATGTTCCCCAAAAAACGAGTCCGCAGGTAACGTTTCTGATTCCCCGTCTGGAAGCCAAAAATCTGGAACTGGATGTGGCGCTTCTCCGACAATTGAAAAAGAACGAACTGGAGCGGCTGGATACGATGGAGAAATACCTGACGATGGAAAAAGGCTGTCGTTCAGCTTTTCTGGCCATGTATTTCGGGGAAGATTTTGCGGCGGATTGCGGGGTTTGCGACCATTGTCTGGTGTACAAGCGAAAGGAAAAACCCCTCAGTTTTCCTTTCTACAAACCCTTGATTCTGTACAAACTTTCCGAGCCACGAAAGCAGTCCGAAATCGAAAACGAATTCAAACCAGCACAGCGGGACGATGTAAAAAAATCAATCCGGTTCCTTCTGGATGAAGAAATTCTGTATGTAACGGAAGACGGAAAGCTGGCGAAGATGGAAAACAAACCCAAAA
>DAIOVD010000072.1:14917-20432 GCA_036759185.1 Catalimonadaceae bacterium
CCGTTTGATTTGTATGAAGAAAAGCCAATGCTTTTTCTTTGTTTTCAAACGAACCAATGGCCAGACGGGTGAGTCCTTTTTCAGAATTGGGAAGAACCGACGTATGGAATCCCTTCTGCTGCATTTCCACTGAGCGTTTCTCCAAACGGTTGGTTTCTTTAAAACTTCCGGCGATCACATAAAAAGTTTTGGTTTCAGCCACTTCAACAGGTTTGGCAGCTTCTGGTGTTTCAATCGCTTTTGGAGAAGAAGGTGTCGCCTCAACTGTTTTCGGGGCGACAACTTCAGATTGAGCCGGAGAAGGAACCGGAACCAATCCAGCTTCCTGACGGACTGTCGGTTTGGTGGCTTCGGAAATCAATCGTTCCTGCGACAATCCCGACAACATATACACGCCAGAAAGTGTCATAACAAAAGCGGCCGCAACCGCAGCAAAAGCACCCCAGCGCAAACCGGACTTTTTAGGCTTCTCTTCGATTCCTTCCTCTTCCCGGTCGGCATCATCAAACGGATGCAACGGAATTACCGGAACTTCCCTTTCGATCACAATCCGGGTTTTGGAGTACACCGTTTCGGCGATAAGAGGCTTCAATCCAAAGGATTCAGAAGAAAAGATGCGGTTTTGCGGAGCGAAAAAGTGAACGTTTCCTTCCACATCCAATGCCAGAGAACCGAAATCACCCATATCAAAACGGTGCTCCTGCTGAAGACTATGCCGGGCATTCTGAACGAATTCAGCAATTACTTCTTCGGCATGCGCCACTTCCAGGTTTTGATGACGGGCTATGAAGGAAGCCAGTAAAGAGTCTCCGTCGCTTTTCGCCCGCTGATTGAATTCAATGGTACGGTCCGGAGGGAGAATGGACTTTCCTGCAAACTGAAGTTCGGCCGGTTTGTAGGATGCATAAAATACGCCCAGCCCCGGAACCGCAACTTTGGCGTGTTGGTTCAGTAAAATATGAAGAAAAGGTCCGATCATGTCCGTAGTTTCAATTTGCAGAACCGGCGATCTTCCCTTTTACGCGAATCAGGCCGGTTTTAAATCCTCAGGAGAGGATGTACAAATAAAGTCCATAACACTGCCCGAACCAAATCGGGTTTTTAAAAAACGACCGAGGCGCCGACCATTATGCGCAATCCTTGTGTGGGATAGTACAAAAACCGTTGATTCTTGTTGTTCAGCAGGTTATGCACAGAAAGGAAGGCAGAATAGCGCTTTTTAAAGAAATATTCGCCTTTGAGATTGAAATCTGCCAAACCCTTAAGCTTTTCGGTCTCAGCGGTTTTCCAGTTGAAGCCCCGAAGTCCGCCCATGTAATAAAATTCGCCGGAAAGCATGATTTTCTCTGAGATTTGCTGGCGTCCGAAAATCGTGAGCACCGAGTTGGGGGCATGCCATGGTTCATTGAGTTTATCCAGACCATATTTAATAAATGCGTACCGGATTCCGGCTCTGGTCTTTGTTCCCAGATCATAAATGGCTTCAGTTTCCCAGGTAAAGCGACGGGTGGAACTGGAATCATACACCACCTCAAACTGCTCCTGGCGTTCTTCTGAATTGACAAAAAATGCCTGCTGATTCAGTTTCTCGATGGAAATCTGTGTGCGGTAATTCCATTGTCCTTTCATCTGTCCTTTCAGACCCAGGTAAAAATTGAACAGTTGGTTTTCATGACGGAGATATACATCCGGTGCAAGAAAAGGATTGGCTTCCAGAGTTGAACGCAGTGTCCGCTTGTTCATCCCTCCCCGAACTCCGGCAAAAGCAATCAGCTTTGACTCGAAAATATTTTGTTGCAGTCCAAGTATAGGGTGAATGTGAAAGGATGATTTCGATCCCGAATAAGCACCGGTTTCCTGCACTTCCGGTTCATTGGCCACCGATACCTGAATACCGGCATGCACCTGAAATCCTTTAAATCCGAATCGATACACGGGTTCAATTCGCCATAATGATCGGTTGACAGAAGAACTGTCGGTCCGCTTTACCAAAGACAGGTCCGTCATGACATCCACGGAGGAAGAATCTTTGATTTTGTACCGTCCGTTGAAATCGAGGCTGATTTCAGATTCAGATGCTTTGAACCGGTCCGAAATATTACCGATTCCCAATCCGGCTTTGTACGAAACGGGCTTGTTCTTTTTGTTGTTTTCCAGTCCCAGATTAAACCAGACACTTTGAATGATCTGTTTTGTTGAATCGGACGAAAGCTCATTGGAGGAATCCCGATCGAACCCATAGAAATTGTACCGTCCGCGATTGTAGGCCAGCCCTCCACCCAGCGTAAAATTCGGGGTAAAATACCGGCCATAAGCACCGGCTTCGTTGTTGCTGTATCCCGATTTGGAAACCGGCCCGTTGGCCGAAGCCTGGTGATTCAGGAATACACCATAGGCATAATCTTTCTGGCGGCCACTGTTGTAAAATGCGTCGAGGAGTGTGGACCCATAATTTCCGGCTCCCAACCGAAGATAGCCTTCTTTGGCAGATTCTTCTTTCTCTGTTTTCAGAACCGGTGGATTCAGTTTTGGATCTAAGAGTGGCAGAAGGAGACTGAATTCTTTATATGTGTATTTCTGCTTCACCTTAGGAAGCGGTTTCAGACTCAGGGTTACTTTTTCCTGTGGCTTTCCAACTTCCGGAAGGATGTTCTTTTTGTTCTTTATGACGTAGATTTCTTCTGCGGGCAACTCACCTTCCTGAGCAGTTGCCTGAAAGGATAAAACGATACAGAAAAGGAAAAGGATCTTTTTCACTTGGCAGTCAGGTTTTAGTCGTTGGGGGATCTTTGCGTGTAAACGGCCAGGTTCTTCCCGATATTTTCACAATTCTCGGTCTGGCAGTTGGCGTAGAATGTAAGGGAATGGTGAATTACCTTGAATTTCTGGGTATCCTCCACCATCTTCTGAATGTTGTACAACCGTGGATCACAGAACTCCACCACCTTGTTGCAGTCGGTACATATGAGGTGATCGTGTTGCCGGCTTGGGTAGGATTTCTCAAACTGACTGATGTTCTGTCCGAACTGATGTTTGGTCACCAGAAAACAATCGACCAGTAAATCAAGTGTATTGTACACCGTCGCCCGGCTGACCCGGTAATTCTTATCCCGCATGGAGATAAAGAGCGATTCCACATCAAAATGGCCTGTCCGGCTGTAGATTTCTTCCAGGATGGCAAAACGTTCCGGAGTTTTGCGGAGTTCTTTTCGCTCCAGATAGGCTTTGAATATTTTTGTTACCTCCTCGTAAACAGCAGAATTAATCGCCATAGGCCTGTGTGAAACCGTTTTGATTGTGTGGCAAATGTAGGCAAAGGAATTGGTTTGAATGAAACAGGAAATCATTCAAAATGAAGGGATTTGCTGGCATCTGTTAAAGAATAATTTCCATCGAAGTGAACGGCACAAAAAAAGCCTGAGGAATTACCCACAGGCTGAATTCATAACACAAGATATTTCGAAATCAGGTTCCTTTTTCGCCTTCCGTTTTCACCTGGCCTTCCTGGTATTTGGACGGACATTTCATCAGAATTTTGTCGGCTTCAAAGTGCCCGTTTTTCATGGCTCCTACGACCACTACTTTTTCAGACCGCTCAAAATCGGCTGGTTTTGGTTTGTAGTAAATCACTTCCTGGGTTTCTTTCTTTTCATCCACCAGCAAAAACCGGAAGTAATTCGGATCCAGTGTCGGATCGTACTGCATTCCTTCGATTTCTCCGGAAGCTGTTTTTGGAAGCTGGCCCACGACATGAACCTTGTCGTCATCGCCGTCTTTCGCCAAGGTTTTGGCTTCGGCAAAACAAACATAGGAACTGGCATCTCCCGATGTCGAAATAATGACAGCGATACCCACCGCAATGGCGAGTAATCCTGCTAAATGCAATGGTTTAATTTTCATTTTCCGGAACGGCTTTCTTTCTCCAACCGCGAGAGTTTTCCATCTATACGGATCAAAAACAGCACCAATCCGCCGACTATGACAAATATACAGGCCACCACCACATAGATTTTTCCATCCTGGCGGAGGGTATCGGCCATTTGTACCGACTGGTCCTGGGCAAACGTTGTCAACACATTACTAACCAGCAACATTGCCAGCATCCAGAACCGAATCATTACGTTCATCAGACGAGGTTTGGTCATACTCATTTTCATAGTTTCGATTTTCAAGAAGTTGTGTGCGGATCACCAGATCTGCCATCCATGCGCCGACCAGAATCCAGGCAATCACAGCGGGATAAAAGACCATCCGCATGTTGTTGTCCATGTCATATTTTCCGAAAGCCGGATTTCCACCATTACCCGGATGCAGTGAATCGGTAAAGCGAGGCAGGATAAAAATGAGCGGAATAAAAATGGCGTAGGCAAAAATGCTGTAAACGGAAGAAATCCGGGCTTTGTCACGGACGGCACTGATGGATCCCCGTAAAACCAGGCATCCGAAATAAATCATCAGTCCGATGGCCGAAGCGGTTTGTTTGGGATCGTTGCTCCAGGGAGCACCCCAGGTATAATTGGCCCAGACCATTCCGGTGAGGAGCCCGAGAATTCCGTAAATGATTCCGACCTGAATGTATCCGTGGGATTTTACATCGTATTCCAAATCACCTTTCCGCAGATATTGAATGGAATTCCAAACGGATGCCGTCAATAAGAAAACCATTCCAAACCACATGGGAACGTGAAAATACGTATTCCGGATGGATTCGTTGACGATGTGAAGACGGGGAACGGGTCCCAGAAATCCTTGCCAGCAGATGTAGGTAAGAAGAACAAGAGACAGAATTTTCCACCAGGAAAGTTTCGGCATACAAACGGTTTTCAAATCCCAGCAGGCTGGGTTATTAACTGCGCCAAAGGTACGGAAAGAGAATGAAGCTAAGTGCAATCATGATCGAATCCATCCCACAAAGTGTCCATATATTTTTCCAGGCCATATCCCATCCCAGATCATCGAGGGCGGTAACGGAAAGCCTTGTCACCAGTAACAAGGTGGGAATCAGCAAAGGGAATCCCAGAACCGGCAATAAGGCGGCGTTTTTTCCCGTCTTCGCTGAAATGGCCGAAACAAGCGTAAGAGCCGAGGCCATTCCCACACAGGCGAGCTGAATCACCACAAAAAACATCCAGGAATCCTGCACAGGATTTCCAAAGAGCACCGACAGAAAAAGCCATGCCAACAGTGATGTGACATTCAGCATCAGAATATGGTAAATGAGTTTACTGAAAATCAACAGATCGGCCCGAATCCGAAAATAGAAGTACCAGTATTGTTGCTCGAGTTCCCGGCTGAAACCGCGACTCACCACCTGAAACGAAGAAAACAACACCACCAGCCAGAAAATGGCGTTCCAAACCAAGGGATTAACACGGGCCTTTCCGGCGACGGTAACCTGATAAAGCGTAAAACAGGCCGAAGCCACGAATAAAAGGACGGTGGCCGTGAGCACACGCTGCCGGAATTCCAGTCGGAAATCTTTGGCAAGAAGTGCGAAAAGCTGTTGGAACACCGG
>DAIOVD010000073.1:0-20086 GCA_036759185.1 Catalimonadaceae bacterium
ACTGTCCGTGGGAAAGATGTCGGCACAGGCGACCGATCCCATGACATGGCAGCCAGTTCCGACGGAGACCAATTCAATTCTGGAAACGAGTCCTGAAATAGCGGAAGAGAAAACGCCCGTGAAAAAAGCGGTTTCCGAAATAAAGGAGGTGGTGGCACCGGGTTTCCGGAAAATCAGAATCAGGTTGAAAGTGAAATACGGATCGAAAACTCTGAGTTCAGAATATCTGGAAGGGATTTGTCAGCAAACATCTGAAGCATTCACTCTGGATAAAAATGGATTTGGAACTCTTACGGTTCCCGATTCAACGGAAGAATACACCCTCACTATTCTGTTGAAACCACGTGGTTTTCGGGGATTCCGCACTCAAATGCTGACGATTATTCCGGATAAGCAGAACTACAAAGTGAAAAGACATGTTTTCGTAAATCAAAGGGTTTATTCCAGAGGATTCATGGTAAGAGATTACCGATATAGTAGGCCATCAACCTGGCAGAAAATCAAGAACTTTTTAAACCTCGAACCTCCCCGCTACGGACGGTAAAATCGAAAGTAAAAAGGCATAAATAAAAAGTCAAAGGCCAAAATTCAAAAGTCAAAAATTGGTTACATTTCAGGTCACTTTTCAAAACTCTTAATTCTTCACTTTTCACTCTTAATTCAAATGTGAGTACATTTCCAATCTCTGTATTCCTGTATTTATCATTCATCACTCATAATTCATAACTCATCACTCCTTGAATTCCTCCATCGATACTGGCAATCTGAAAGTTCTTCGTGAGCTGGACTTCACCCTTCCTCACGAAAATCCCAACTGGGATGAGTTGCTTGAAGCCATCACACAACAGGTGGCCTTTATGCTGACAAATAAAACAGAAGCTTTGATGCAGGCGCTGTATCGTCTGGATGTCCGGGAGTTTAAACTGCGTGCCGTCCTTGATCACGAAGCTCCTGAAAAATGGGCAGCTTCCATAGCCCGTCTGATTGTGGAAAGAGAAAAAGAGCGGCTGATGTGGCGGCAGAAATATGCCGGATTCAATCCGACGGCCGAATCAGAAAGCGCTGAATAATTTAAGCGGGATTTGATCCTTTGGCGTTCCGTTCTTTCTGCAGCAAAAGCTCATGGATTTCATTGGCGTGTAAAATGAAAGCCCGCAGTCCGGCTTCGTCTTTTTGTTTGATCAGATCTTTGACCCTTTCCAGCCGGGAAACAAACCGGTCGATGGCCATGGTGGTTTCCTTCTGATTCTGCATCAGGACGGGCACCCACATGCTGGCCGATGATTTCGCCAGTCGCACCATACTTGAAAAACCGGAGCCAGACAGTTCCACCAGTCCTTCAATTTCTTTTTCCATTTCCAGAACTGAAACTCCCAGCGAATAGGAAATGGCATGCGACAAATGCGAAACGTAGGCGTAACTCCTGTCGTGCACATCGGGAGTGAGAAAAGTGACCTGCATGTTCAGCAACGAAACAAAACGGAGGGCTTCGTCCAGAGCAAAAGCGGAAGATTTTTCCGATTCGCAAATGATAAAGCGTTTGTTGTCAAACAGCGAATCAAAGGCTGCGGCTGGTCCTGAATTTTCGGTTCCTGCAATTGGGTGACCCGCTACAAAATTTGTCCTTGCCGGATGATCTGTCACCGAATCGCAGATCCCTTTTTTCGTGCTTCCGGCATCCAGCACGGTTTTCTGTGTTCCGGATACCAGATTGAGAACAGTGGGCAGAATTCCTGAAATCAGATTCACCGGCAAGGCAATCACCACCAGATCTGCGTTTGAAATGGCTTCTTCGAGGGAAAGAACTTCGTCAACAATTCCTTCCTGAATGGCAAAACGGGCGTGGTCTTCGTTTGTTTCCACACCAATCCTCCGCACGGATGGGGCCTCTTTTTTTATTTTCAATGCCATCGATCCGCCAATGAGGCCCAGACCGATGAAGCAGATGGTTTTATTCATTGAGTTCGTTTGTATTGCGTTTCAGGAATGTAAGCCGGATTGAAAAAAAAATAGGAGTGGGAAATCAGATCCACCACAACGGGTCGGGCAAAGATATTTTTTCCGACCGGTATTGTAGACTATTGATCCCGTTTCTTTCTTCGTACCGTCCGTTTGCAGGCCGGTACATTATTATTGGTTGGGAGCAGATTCCTGAATCAGTTCCTGAATTTCCTGCCGGATGCGTGAGAAACGTGGTTCGGAGACCCCGGCTTTTGCCAGCCAGTGGAGGTTTTGGGAAAGCTCTTTCACCAGCACTACTTCCTTTTCGAGAAGGAATTTTTTTTCGGCAGACGACAATCCGGAGATGCAGGTGATGGGATACAGTCCGGATTCATCGATCCAATCTTTGAGTCCGGCATTTTTGGGAAAATCCCAACCCAGTAATTTCATTCCCCGGCAAAGTGCATACGAAATGGCATCATCTGAAAACCGGGCATTGGTGGCAATCCACCCATTGAAATGAAACGACGTATCGGGCAAGAGCTTATTTTCCAGGAGATCCTGAAATCGGGAATGAATGTAAAGCGGGATTTTGACATCTACAGTAAATCCGGCCCGGTTGTGGTATTTGCATTCCACCAGCATAATTTCTTTGCCTTTCCTGCCCAGTACATCCACTTCATGGGTCACACATTTCCCCTGAAGAATTTGTCCGACTTCGACATTAAAACCCTGGTGTGCAAAAAGTGCCGCCACAAAACGTTCAAAAGGATAACCGGATGGCCCCAGTTCCATGATGGCTTTTTTTAGTCCAAATCGTGAGGCATGGGATGGGGAAGATTTTTTCAGCAGGGATGTTGCCATCCGGTATAATTCGCGGGTCGTCATTCCGGGATGAATCTTTTCCCGGATTTTGTAAATGACAGAGTCGATTTCAGCATGTCCGGCTCCCGATCTGGCCAGTGAGTGGCGGAATTTTTCTTCCGAAAATGCTTCAGGTTTGCCGTTGGCTTTGGTAAGGATCAGTTGGTTAAAATTCATGCATCTTTCACATCCAGCTCGAAATCTAACAGATACGAACCAATCATGTCTCCGACTTTTTATCAAGGGTTGAATTCATTCGGGTTTTCAATTGTTTGAGTATTTCATTCATCATTTCCAGTTGCCTTTCCTGTGTGTCAAAAAGGGATTTCAGCTGTTCTTCCAGAAGCAGATCCATTTTCTGGTGCAGGCTCCGGATCTGCATTTCGGCTTTGAGATTGATGAGGTAGTCGTTTTCGCTTTGCATACGGTCCTTTTCTTCCTGACGGTTCTGGCTCATCATGATCACCGGTGCCTGAAGGGCAGCAATGCAGGACAAAATCAGGTTCATAAGAATAAAAGGGTAGGGGTCAAATTTGAAGATTCCCATCGCAATGGAATTGAATGCAATCCAGATCACCAGAACAACACCAAACAGGATGATGAATTTCCAGCTTCCACCAAATCGGGCTACCTTATCTGAAACTTTCTGACCGGCTGTAAGGATTTCTTCCGGAGGATGAAGAAGGTTGTGGATGATGAGTTCTTCCTCTTTGATTGTATCTTCTACAATCTGATGCAGTTTTTTCAGTTGCAGATTTTCTTCAGACTGAAGGGTTTTGTTTGATTCAGTGTTCATTTCATTCGGATAATGGCATGGAAAAAAGCATCCCGGAGGCCAGGATGCTTTTACTTTTTTTTGCGTTGAAAATGATTTCGTTCGTTCAGGCCACAGTGCCTGTATTATTCGATTCTGGTTTGGAAACCGTAATATCCAGATTCCGGTCGGTATTGGATTTCAGGTGACAAACAATCCCCAGGGATGTCTTTGGTCTGGTTTCTTCTACTTTCCGGGTCTTTCAATTCCGGCTGCTTTAACAATGGCAAAGCTGATAGTTTCGCCAGCGGATGTTGTTACAGGGTTGTCAGAATAATTCACAGAATTTACGGTTTCTCTTTGGTTGGTTTTCCATTAAGAACCGCGGTATCCGGTGAAAAGCAGATGATCACCATTAAAAGTTCCCCTTCATATTGGTTAGTAGGGAATGTGACATGCCCACTTAGGACTGTATTCCGGTTGGCAATCGATTCAAGGGTTTAAATGAAAACTTGGTTGAATGATGCAGGAATGCTTCAACCGAATCTACCAGAAACAAACACAACATGAAAATGAGCGCATTACGGACTGGCTTTCTGGCCATGTTCCTGTGGACCGTTTACGCATCGGCTTTTGCTGCCACCATCACTCAACCTATTCTGATGGAACAGAATTTTCCGAATGCCACCATTTGCCAGAAATCTTCCTTCCGGGTGAAATTTGACCACGCCGGATTCATATTCGACAATGTTTTTACGGTCGAGATGGCGGAAAACGGGGATTTCTCCAATCCTGCTTCCGTTTATACGATGGTCGGTTCGTTGGCTCAGGCGGGTTCTGCACCCAATGCCATCGTTTCTGTGACCTTTCCGGCCAATGTTCCGGCTGGAAACAATTATCGTTTCCGGATGAAAGGCTCCAGTCCTCTTACGTACAGCAGTGGATTAAATCAATTTCCGGTTGCCATCTCCACGCCTCCTCCTTTTGATACTCTCACTTTTCCAACGGGTTATTGGAAAGGAAATTTTTACCGCTGGACGCCCACCACGCCGGATGTCATTGCTGATGGCAATACCCAGGATATTTTCAATGCTGATAATTACCTGGGCTACATCACAGAGGACACATTGGCTTTCGATTTCAACTGGGGCAACGGTGGGCCTGTCCCGGGAATTCTGCCGGATACCAATAAAGTATGTGGTACAATGAGTGATTTCTTTTCCATCCGCATGATGCGCCGGATCAATTTTGAGGCAGGCTACTATGTATTCGGCGGTGGAGCCGATGATGGATTCCGTCTGAGTATTGACGGCGGAGCAACCTGGCTCATTGATTTTTGGTCTGATCATCAGATGCTGGGCAAAATGCACAACGATGGTTGTGGTGTATTTATACCGGAAGGTCCCCGAAATGTAGTGGCTGAATACTATGAAAACCGGACTGATTCCCGTTTCAGGGTGATCATCAAACGAACAGGTGACCCGGCAGCCAACCCTTTGAAAATTACAAGTCCGGCCGAAGGAGCAACTATATGTGTGAGTTCGGCTCCTTTTCAACTGCAGTCAAACGCACAGGGTGGTTTTCAATGGTCAGGTCCGGGTGTTAGTGCCAACGGAATGTTCAATCCTGCAGCAGCAGGACTTGGCTTCAAGACTCTCAACTATGAAACGGGTTTCGCTGCATTTGGAAGTAACTGTCTGAAAGCAACTTCCATTACAATCCAGATAGTTCCGGGTGCTTCAGCTGAATTTACCGGACTTGATTCGGCATATTGTCAATCTTCTGACACCATCAAACTTATCCCGAAAACGAGCGGCGGTAGTTTTTTTGGTCCGGGAGTTTCAGGATCATCTTTTGTCGCATCGGTTTTGAATGCAGGATCCTATAAAATAGGATATGCACTCGATCCAGGTTTGGGATGCGGTGGCGATTCGGTTACCAAATCAGTGGAAATCAAACAAAGTCCGGATGCCAGTTTCACAGGACTGCCGGATTCGGTGTTCAAAGATTCGGAAAATATCGTGTTGCAACCACAGACTGCTGGTGGTGTTTTTGCCGGAGAAGGTGTGATTTCGGTGAGTAAACAATGGATTCCGTCCGTGCTTCCCGCTGGTGAGTATCCTATTTCGTATACGGTATCTCAGGATGGTTGCACAGCAATCTATTCCTGGACCGTCCGTCTTCTCGATTATGTAAAACCAGAGCTTGTGATCCCGAACCTGATCACAGCCAACGGTGATGCACTGAATGCCGATTGGCGGGTGGAAGGCCTGGATGCCGGTGCAAGGGTTCAGATTTTTGACCGCTGGGGATCAGAAGTCTACAAAGGAACAGCAACCGGTGAACAGGTATGGACAGGAAATGGAGCTGGTAAAGGCGGATTGTTTTTCTATGTGTTGGAGCATCCGACAAACGGACGGACATGGACTGGTTGGTTGCAAATGGTGAGTGAATAAATGAAACCTTTTCCTTTTATTCGGGCCTCAAAACCGTGTCGGGTTCCGGCAGTTATTTGTAATCGTGGTTCTCAGGCATATTTTTTAAAAAATTTTGGTTAGTAGAATTTGCAGTAATCCTCTTTCGTCTGAATCAATAATCAAACTATGAGTATGCAAAACTCAACCGAATATTTCCTTTCCCAGGAAAGTTTTAAAAACTGGGTCCTCGGCCAAAACGAGGAGGATTGCCGGTATTGGGATGCCTGGATGAACGAAAATCCGGATCAAATGCCTGCTGCGGTTTTAGCAGCCCAGATTTACACTGGATTACAAAGTGGAAAATCAGACATCAGCCAACAGGAAATACAGTCTGAATGGCTTAAGCTGAAGTCCAGAATAGAGGACAGTAAGCAAAACAAAGCCGGCAAACAGGTTTTCCTGGGAACATGGTGGAAATCGATTGCTGCTACATTTATTCTCGCCGGCGGTATCTGGCTCACGTATTTTCTGATGACACCAGCCACAGAAAATTATGCCACCGATTTTACCAACAAGAAAACCATCGTTCTTTCAGACGGTACGGAAATTATCCTGAACGCCAATTCGGTTCTGACAACCAGGAATAGCTGGCGCTTTGCCGTTCCACGCGAAATCTGGCTGGAAGGGGAGGCCTACTTCAATGTAAAGTCTCATCCGAACACACCTGAACTGAAACAGTTTGTGGTTCATACAAAAGATCTGGATGTGCGTGTTGTCGGAACCCAGTTCAATGTCAACACCCGTAAAAACGCAACCCGTGTTTTCCTGGATGAAGGAAAGGTTCAGCTTTCGTTGAAAGAAAATCTGGATAAAAACATCGTGGTGATGAATCCCGGAGATTTTGTTGGGTATTCCAGTGTGGAAAAAAACAAAAAGGAAATACGCAAAAACATCGAAGCTGAAGCCATCACTTCATGGAGGGCTGGTTACTATACCTTCAATCACACTCCGTTAAGTGAGGTCATTGAACTGGTAGAAGCTACCCACGGCATCAAGATTAAAGTGGCCAATCCTGCTCTGTTGAAAGAAACAGTGACAGGGAAGATTCCCAATGATAACATCAATGATCTGGTGAAGTCGATGTCCCGACTGTTCAACCTCAGCTATACCATGAAGGGATCCGAGCTGATCCTCAAGGAAAAATAGCATTTCTCTTTGCTGTCCGTCTTTAACACCAACAAGCGGACACCCCTTTTCATTCATTTCGTTCGTCTTCTTACCAAGTTACCAAATAATGCATATTTATTCTATCCTTAGACAAGGTACTGTATCGTTGTGTCTGGGAGTATCCCTACAGGTTGTCGCCCAGTCGGCGTCGGTTTCCAACCGGCCCATTCTGGTTGAAAACCGTTTTCAACAGGTCGATACTCCTTCCACGTTGTCACTTCCTGGCGTTCTGGAACTACTGGAACAGAAATTTCAGGTTTCGTTTTTCTACAAAGGAGATGCCCTGAAATCAAAAACTGTGGCCGCTTCCATGCTGAACTACAACAGCCTGACTTCAGCCTTGTATGGTATCACTCTTGAAACAGGTCTGCAGTTTGAACAAACTGGTAAATCGGTTTATACCATCATCGACAAAAAGGCAAAAGCCGATCCGATGACCAGTTCAGGTACGGGAACAAACCAGGTTGATTCTGTTTCGAAATCAGTGGCATTGGCGCCGATCACTGTAAAAGGAGTGATTCTGGATGAAGAAGGGAAACCAATTCCCGGAGCCGCTGTCATTGTGGTTGGTACTCAAAGGGGAACCACAACCGGTCTCGACGGAACTTTTTCTATTGAAGCAGAAGATACCGATATTTTGCAGATCCGGTATGTCGGATATGAAAGTCAGGACGTAGCCATTGCAGGCAGAACCTCTGTTTCGGTATCAATGAAACCGAAAATGAATGAAGCCAAAGAAGTGGTGGTTGTTGGTTACGGTACCAAAACCAAAAGGGAAGTGAGTTCTGCCATTGGCTCAGTCACAGCCAAAGAAGTAACCGCAACACCAGTCGCCGATGCTGCACAGGCATTGCAGGGACGGGTAGCGGGTCTCACCGTTATTCAGAATTCGGGAGCACCCGGAGGTTCAGGTGGTACTTCCATCCGGATACGGGGGATTTCTTCGGTAACCGGTTCAAACAATCCATTGGTTGTTCTGGATGGATTTCCATTACCGGATCAGACAGCCGACAACGTGCTGAACTCCCTGAGTCCAAATGAAATCGAATCAATTGACGTGCTCAAAGATGCGGCCGCTGCATCCATCTATGGTGTTCGTGGATCAAACGGGGTTGTCATCATCAATACCAAAAGAGGAAAAGAAGGAAAAACAAACATCAGCCTGGACTATTACAGAGGAATTCAGAATGTCTGGAACCTTCCCACCATGCTGAATGCAGAAGAATATGCGATCATCAATTCCGAAGCCCGTCTGGCCAGTGGATTGCCTCCGCTCTCTAAGCTGGCGGATCCGGCTGCGGTGAAAACCCAGTTTGGCGAAGGTACAGATTGGCTGGATCAGATTTTCAGAGCGGCTGCCATGACCAACGTATCACTGAATGTATCAGGTGGTACAGATAAAATGAAATACGCCTTATCCGGAAGTTACTACAATCAGGATGGTATCGTAAAAGGAACCAGCTTCGATCGTTTCAACTTCCGTTTCAATGGCGATGCTCAGGTTTCAAAGAAACTCAAAGTCGGAAACAGCATCATCCTGAGCCGCACAACAGAAATTCCAAAAAACACATACGATCCGTTCAACAGTTTGCTTCTTCTGGCCGTAGCGGCTCCACCAACGGTTGCCGTCCGTAATCCGGATGGTTCATGGGCAGGAGGAAATGGTGGAGAAGACGGTTACAATGAGCCGAATCCGGTGTACGATATTTATGTTCCGCAGACAAAGAACACCAAGTTCCGCTCTGTGGGTTCCATTTTTGGTGAATATGAGCTCCTTAAGGGACTTACCTTCCGTGCCAACCTCGGAATGGACTTTGTGATGCAGAACATCCGTATCTGGAATCCGGCAACACCATCCAGTGGTGGTCGTCCGATTTCCATTACAGGTTTCCAGGATCAGATCAATTATTCACCCAGCTATCTGGCGGAGTATACGGCTAATTATAAGTTTAACATCAAGGATCACAACATAACAGCTTTGGCTGGTTACACGGCTCAGGATAACAATTACCATACATTGGGAGCCGGCCGGAACGGGTACACCCGTCTCGACCTTCAGGTTTTGGACGATGCCGCAACGGTACCTCAGACGGTATCTCAAACATTTAACTATGGTGGATATGGCACCAACCGGCTTATTTCTTATGTGGGTCGGGTAAGCTACGATTTCAAAGGGAAGTATCTGTTTTCCGGTAGTTTACGCCGGGATGGTTCTTCCAATTTCGGACCAGGAAACAAGTATGCTGTATTCCCGGCGTTCTCAGTTGGCTGGAATGTGATCGATGAAGATTTCATGCAATCCATTCGTCAGGTCAGTAATCTGAAAATCCGGGCCAGTTTCGGACAGACAGGTAACCAGAACGTTCCTGCATTTGCCTATCTTCAGAGAATCAATACAGGAATTCAGTATCCATTAGGAAATAACAGCGGCGCCGGTGGTGCGAATACGGGCGCTGCTCCCACATCAACAAAAAACCCGGATTTGAAATGGGAAAAAAATGAACAAATGAACCTGGGTATCGATGTTGGTGTGTTTTCAAACCGGGTTTCAGCATCGGTCGATATTTACAAGAGAAGCTCCAAAGACCTGATTTTCCTGGTGTCTCCTCCTACCACTTCCGGTACGTATGAAAGTACTCCGTTGAACACAGGAACGATGACCAATACAGGGATTGACCTCACCTTGAATACAATCAACCTTCCGGCTACTTCGAAATTGAAATGGAACTCCACGTTGATTTTCTCTAAATTCAAAAATGAGGTAACCGATCTTGGCCAGAGTGCTCCTATTTTCTCAACCTTTTCCCGGATCACCGGAGGTGGCTTGAGAGTAGATGAAGGTTTACCAGTAAACTATTTCTATGGATATGTGGCAGAAGGAATCTTCCAGACTCAGGAAGAAATAGCCTCTCACGCTGTTCAGACATCAGGAACGGACGGTATCAACGGAACATCTCCGGGTGACATTAAATTCAAGGACATCAACGGTGATGGTATTATCAATGATAAAGACCGGACCAATCTTGGAAATTCCGTTCCGAACTTCACCTATGGATTTACCAATACCATCAGCTACGACATTTTCGAATTGTCTGTTTTTCTACAGGGATCAAGCGGAAACAAAGCATTGAATTTTACCCGCTGGTACACAGAAGGTGGAGTTTCAAACGGTAATTATTCAACAGAAGTCCTCAATCGCTGGACGGGTCCGGGAACCAGTAACGAGATGCCAAGGATGACCCAGGCTGATCCGAATCAGAACAACCGTGTCTCTTCCCGGTTTATTGAAGATGCTTCCTACCTGCGGGTGAAAAACATTCGCTTCACTGTCAGCCTTCCCAACAAATGGAGCAAGGCAACGACGGCCAGCAAAATCCGTTTTTACGGATCCGTACAGAATGCTTTCACATTCACCAAATACACCGGATTTGATCCTGAAGTAGGAGGTGGTGTAGACATTGGATTTTATCCGCAGGCACGCACCTGGCTGGGTGGCATAACAGTAGACTTTTAATACACAACCAAACGAAAAAATTAACCAGGAATATGAAAACGAATCAATTTTTACGATTGGCCACTGCTCTCCTTGTAATCGGAAGCATGACTGCCTGTAAGGAAGATTTTCTGGACCAGAAGCCTAATAATTCCATCACAGATGAGAATTTTTACCAGACAGAAACCGACGCTGTTCGGGCCACCAATTCAGTGTATTCTCCTGCTCAGGGATTGTACAACGGAGCTGCCTGGCAGATTCTGGATATCATGACAGACGATGCCGACAAAGGAGGCGGCGGAGCGAATGATGGAGTCGAAGTATTTGAGCTGGACAATTTTACGCTCAACTCCTTTAACCCGATGGTAACCAACTACTACACTCAGTGCTACCTGGGTGTTCAGCGGGCCAATCTTGTGCTTGAGAAAGTTCCCAAAATTGTGGGTATGAGCCAGAACATCCGTCGCCGTTGTTTGGGAGAGGCCATGTTCCTCCGTGGATTCTATTACTATATGCTTGTTCGTCTGTATGGTGATGTGCCATTGTACACAAAGCCAATCACTCTATCTGAAGCATACAGCATCAAGCGTTCTTCCAAAGATCTTGTATACCAGACTATTATTTCTGATTTGACTATGGCTGGCGATTCACTTCCTCTTGCTCGTTTCACGGGTGAAGATGCAGGTCGCGTTTCTTCCGGTGCCGCCAAAGGTATGCTGGCTTCGGTTTATCTGACACTAGGCCAAAAAGATAAGGCGGCAGAGAAAGCACTGGAAGTGATCAACTCCGGTATCTACTCTCTTAATGCCAATTATGCCAACAACTATTCTGTGTACTCAGAAAACGGACCGGAGTCCATGTTTGAAATTCAGTACCGGAACGCGGGACAACAATGGAATTTCTACGGACAGGGTTCTGTCGTGAATTGTTTCTTCGGGCCGAGAGCTCAGAACATTGTGCAGTCATCCGGCTACGGTTTCAACGTGCCGACGCAGGATTTCGTGAATCAATATGAGAAGAATGCTGCCGGAGTGATTATTGACAAACGCCGTGTGCCAAGCATCTGGATGCCGGGAGACAAGTTTGATACCTATACACAACCAGCTTCTCTTGAAGGATCACCAAATGGATACAACGTGCGCAAGTATTTTGTGTCTGCCAACGACGCCAACGCTGATGCAGGTGGTTGGAGTTGTGCCGGTAATATTCCGGTGATGCGTTATTCGGAAGTGCTCCTGATTGCTGCCGAAGCCCTGGGTTCCGGAGCAGGAGAGGTACATTTGAATGCGGTCCGTCGCCGGGCTGGCCTGCCGGATATACAGGCTGGTTTGAGTGCCGATGCATTTCTGGCAGCTGTGTATAAGGAAAGAAGAATTGAGTTCTCGTCTGAAATGCACCGGTGGTTTGATCTGATTCGTCACCCGGATCCAAACTATATGGTGACTGTGATGCAGGCTGCCGGCAAGAATGCACAGGCCAAACATATGCTTATGCCAATTCCTCAGGGAGAAAGGGATAAGAATTCAAATCTGACTCAAAATCCAGGCTATTAATCAACACTGAATCCGATCGAATATGACATTTAATAAAGTTCTTTCCACCGCCCTTCTTTTTGGAGCCGTTGGCTTCTGGGCATGTAAAAAAGACAATCCGGAATTATCCGGAACGGCATCGGTCTCGTCCTTTACTTTTGAAGTAAAACGTAGTCCGGGAGGCGATACTCTTCCATTTGCCAATAAAGTAGCATTCACCAACAGCTCTTCTGAGGCGTTTAGCTACCTCTGGGATTTTGGAGATGCCAATACATCGGTTCTGGCCAATCCGGTTCATACCTTTGAGTCAGGAACCTCTTTCGTTGTTCATCTTACCAGTGTCGGCAAAGCAGGAAACAGCACCAGCAGCAAAACCGTAGAATTGGAATCATCCTGTGATTTTGCACCGTTTTCCAGCCTCACCGGATGCGGAAACCGGAAATGGGCGGTGAGCCCGGCCTCAGATGCCATTCGGATTTTATCTGCTGACGGTTCTACAGTGGAAACATCAGTTGCTGCAGCGGCCTGTCAGACAGATGATGTGTACACATTCAGCGTAGGTGGTGCATTGAATTACGATTCCAAAGGACAAACCTTTGTTGCAGAAGGTACTTCCTGCCAGTCCCCTCTGGAAAACGCCACTAAATTTTACATGATCAAAGCAGGAACAGGCAATCCCCGGATCGTCCTGGATGAAACCGGTATGAGTCGCAAGCCATATCTTGGAACCACACACACTGTTCAGGGTAATTCGTATGAAGTTCTGTCAATATCGGATGAGGCATTTGTAGTTGAAGCAATCATGGCAGACGGCAAACGCCTGCAGGTGAAATTTGTGAGTGCCGGTTTGTCTTTGACCAGCGTGAAACTATTTCTGACTGGCGGAAGCCGTAAAACTTGGAGACTGGATTCTACAGCCGGTGCCAATACCATCGTGGTAGGACTGGAAGCCAATCCAACCCAGTATTTTGCAGGCGGTCCCTTGGCTGATTGTCAGAAAGATGACTGGTACACCTTTACTGCTTCTGATAGTCTGATTCTCAATTGCAATGGATCAACAATGCTTCCGGCTCAAGGTTTTACCTGTGGAGCGGATCAGTCTTTCTCTTCGAAATTCTCTTTTGGAAATGTAACCGGTGGTGTGGCAGGTGCTGCTCAGGTAAATCTGACACCGAATACAGCGTCACAGTGGATCGGAGTATTTGACCGGGCACCTGAAAATGTCTACCGGATTCTGGACATCAGCAGCAACAGAATGCTTCTCCGGTCAGGAAACGGACTGGGCGTGATCCACACCATAAAATTTGTAGCCAAATAGTATTCAACCCTCTCTAATTATGATGTTTACACACAAGATGTCTTTGTTACAAAAAGCCATTCTGCCGGTATTTGCTTTGGCTGGAATGATCGGAAATTCCGGTTGCACAGAGAAAGACGAAACCACTTCGCCAACAAATGTTTCGATCGAAGATAAAGGCTGGGGCTTCAGTGTTGAACCGGTTTGGTCCGATGAATTCGACACTCCAGGAAAACCAGACGGAAGCAAATGGACGTATGAAACCGGTGGCAGCGGTTGGGGTAACCAGGAATTGCAGTATTATACGAAAGGAGAAAATGTCAGCATTGCGGATGGCATCCTTACGATTGAAGCACGCAAAGAAGACCGGTCCAGTTCGAAATACACCTCCACCAGGATGATTACCCGAAACACCAAAGACTTTTTGTACGGTCGTTTCGAAGCAAGAATTAAAGTGAATTCTGTAACCGGTTGCTGGCCGGCATTCTGGATGTTACCAACAGACAATGCCTATGGTGGATGGCCGAAATCCGGAGAAATTGATGTACTGGAGCAAGTCGGTAAAGATCCGTTTAATGTACACATCAGTGCCCATTGCGAAGCATACAACGGAGCCAATGGCTCTCCAAAAACATCCACCAAGAATCTTCCGACGGCAACGACTGAATTTCATGTGTATCGTGTAGACTGGACACCATACGCACTGCGGGGGTATGTAGACAATGAGAAGATTTTTGAATATGTAAACGGCAACAGCGGGTATGCAACATGGCCGTACAATAAGAAATTTTTCCTTCTGCTGAATCTTGCTGTTGGTGGAACATGGGGTGGTCCGAATGTGGCCGATGCTCAGTTCCCGGCGAAGATGGAGGTAGACTATGTCAAAGTTTTTAGTTTGGTTAATTAAATAACGGTTAGGTAAGAGGGGCAGGTACTATCTGCCCCTACTATTTTTTATCATCATCTATCCTGGGTTCGTTCGCATCGCCGGGATTTTTTTTTACATCACTCGTACAAATTCAATATGTCGCACATCAGACGGTTTGTTGCAGGAACCTGCATTCCGGTTGTATTTTCTATTGTTGGAATTTCGTCCGCCATAGCGCAGACGGCACCAGCACAGGACATTGATCAGAAAGTGGAGGCACTTCTGAAGAAGATGACCATAGAAGAGAAAGCCGGCCAAATGACACAGCTTACTCTTGGACCTTTTGTGGATAATACCAGCAAAACGATGGTTCTCAAGAAAGAAGAACTTCGGAAAGCCATCGTCAACAGCAATGTGGGTTCTATTTTGAACAATGCCCAGGATCATACCCAATCGCTGGAGGAATGGCATGAAATCATCAACACCATTCAGAATTATGCCACCAAAGAAAGTCGGCTTAAGATTCCGGTTTTATATGGAGTGGACGCCATACATGGGGCCACCTATCTGAATAATTCTGTCCTTTTTCCACAACAGTTAGCCATTGGTTGTACCCGTAATACAGACTACGCTGCTGAAATGGGGAGGATTACCGCCATGGCAACCCGGGCAACCGGTGTTCGCTGGAATTTTGCACCTGTACTTGATGTAGCC
Source organism: Catalimonadaceae bacterium (assembly GCA_036759185.1). Taxonomy (GTDB): domain Bacteria; phylum Bacteroidota; class Bacteroidia; order Cytophagales; family Flexibacteraceae; genus CAMDMI01. The sequence continues at coordinate 15,108 of DAIOVD010000073.1, forward strand.
CGTTCTCCGCTCTGGTCACGGTTTCCGGAAAGTTTTGGGGAGAGTACCTGGCTGGTGCAGCAAATGGGATTGGCCAATATCAAAGCCGCACAAGGAAAGAGCCTGACAGATCTCACCTCGGTTTCAGCCTGTATGAAACATTTTCTGGGTTACAGTGCTTCCAATACCGGTAAAGACCGGACAACGGCCTCCATTCCGGAGCCGGTTCTGCGGGAAGTTTTTCTTCCTCCGTTTCGTGCAGCTGTTCAGGCTGGAGCGAGGACGGTGATGATCAACAGCAGCGACATCAATGGCATCCCTGTTCATGCCAGTAAGTTTATTCTAACCAGACTCCTTCGCGATGAACTGGGTTTCACCGGACTGGCTGTAACCGATTGGGAGGACATCATCAAACTGCACACCCGTCACAAAATCGCCGCCACTGAAAAAGAAGCCGTGTACCTCGCCATTGAGGCAGGAGTCGATATGAGTATGGTGCCGTATAATCTGTCGTTTTACGATCAGTTGATTCAACTGGTGAAGGAAGGCCGGATTACTGAAGCCCGTCTGGATCTGTCGGTCCGTCGGATTCTGAAAGTGAAATACGAACTGGGTCTGTTTGAAAATGCCTTTCCGGAAGCGGCTGCCAAAGCAAATGCTTATCCGAAGGAAGCAGGACAGACAAGTCTGAATGCCGCCAGAGAATCACTGGTTTTGCTGAAGAATCTGGAAAACAATCTGCCACTAAAAACCGGAAAAAAAGTCCTTGTGGTTGGGCCAACTGCGGATTACATGCCATCGCTTTGCGGTTCCTGGTCATACACATGGCAGGGTGCCGATCCATCCTGGTTTCCGAAAGACTCAAAAACCATTCTGGGTGCTGTCCGTCAAAGAGCAGGAGAGGGGAATGTGGTGTACAAGCCGGGAGTGAATCTGAAAGGAGCAATCCTCACACCAAATGAAGAATTGATGACAGAAGCGGCGAAAGCTGATGTGATCGTACTTTGTCTGGGAGAAGATGCCTATGCAGAGATTCCGGGAAACATTGACGATCTCAATCTACCTGAGGTTCAAAAGGACCTTGCCCGAACGCTTTCCAAATCCGGAAAACCGGTGATTTTTGTGCTTGCCCAGGGAAGACCTCGGATCTTTACCGATATTGAACCAATGGCAACCTCCGTTCTTCTCGCCATTCAACCAGGATTGAAAGGAGGGGAGGCCATCGCTGAAGTATTGTTTGGAGACGTGAACCCAAGTGGGAAACTGAGCTTCACCTATCCTAAGTACCCAAATGATCTGCTGACGCATGATTGCCAGATTGCGGAAGTTATGCCGGAAAGCAACGATCTCACTAAGCCACAGTACAAACCGATGTATCCGTTTGGTTTCGGTCTGAGCTATACTCGTTTTGCCATGAGTCCGGTGAAAATCAGCAAGACTGACTTGAAAGGGAAATCGGATTCGTTGGTTGTGACATTCGATCTGACCAACACCGGCAACCGGGAAGGCAAAGAAGCCATCGACCTGTTTACACGTGATCATTTTGCGTCGATGATTCCGGCCTATAGAAAGCACCGGAAGTTTACCAAGTTGTTTCTGAAGCCAGGTGAAACCAAACCCGTTCGCTTTGTATTGTATGCCAAAGACCTGGAAATGGTGAACGCCGAAAATAAATCGGTAACCGAGCAAGGCGATTTTTCATTGTATGTGCAGGATCAGGAAGTGAAGTTCAGCTATTCAGAATAAGAAGGGAGAGAAATAATCTGCTTTGAAAAGGCCTTCTGTGAACGGGATTCGCAGAAGGCCTTTTGATTTTCGGGCGTTCGCAAAAAAACTTCCGGCAAATATTTGGTGGTGTGAGAAGATTTCAATTTACTTTGCAGTACAAAGTTCTTTATCGATGAGCCAAGAAGCAATCAACGACCTCAGGGAAATCCGGAAACTAATGGAAGGATCTTCCAAATTTGTTTCGGTCAGCGGACTGTCTGCCATAAGTGCCGGAGTGATCGCACTCATTGGTGCAGCAGTGGCGTGGTGGAAACTGGGGATTTCACTTCACACACCTCTTGAATATTCATATGCCGGAGAACCTGGCATCATTCAGTTCCTTTTTATTGATGCCTTCATCATTCTGTGCCTGGCATCTCTTTCCGGACTAATCTTCACCATCCGGAAAGCCCGCAAACAAAATCAATCGGTGTGGACACGCTCCAGCAGGCAACTCATGGTGGACTTTTGTCTCCCGCTAGCCGTTGGTGGTGTTTTTAGTTTTATGCTCTTCTATCAGGGTTTCATTGGGATGATCGCACCTTCGATGCTCATTTTTTATGGACTGTCCCTGATCAATGCAAGCCACAAAACCCTCAGTGACGTCCGCTATTTGGGATACCTTCAGGTGATTCTCGGTTGTATCAACCTGTTATTTATTGGATACGGTTTTCTTTTCTGGTGCATTGGATTTGGATTGATCCACATCCTCTACGGCAGTTTCATGTATTTCAAATACGAACGGTGAAAGATCTGATTCAACATTGGGACAAAGCCTTTGAAAACAAAGCCCGGCTCGGAATCATGTCGATTCTGATCGTGAACGACTGGGTGGATTTCAACGGTTTTAAGGAGCAACTCGATCTCACGGACGGCAATCTTGCCAGTCACCTGAGTGCTCTGGAGAAAGCTACGTATGTGGAAGTCCGCAAATCCTTTGTTGGAAAAAAGCCCAATACCAGCTTTCGGGCTACGGTTCTGGGCCGCCAGGCATTCACCAGCCATCTTCAGTCCCTCGAAAAATTCATTCGTTCTCAATCCTGATATTTTTTTTGCTAATCCACTCTGTAATTCAAAGTACTTTATAATATGAAAAATCAAAAAGTCGCTCTTGTTGCCATCGGTGCCTGTGTTTGCACTGCTTTGTTCTACCGCCAGACATGGGGTGTGAACATCCTCCTTTTTTCTCTTCTGGTTTCGGTGCTTCAGATTATGTCTGATAAATCGGTGCTGAAGAACTACCAATGGATTCTGGTTTCGACCGGAACCTTTCTCGCCGGATTGGGCTTCAATTTTACCAATTCCGGATTCGCTGCCATCCTCTATGTGGTTTCCATGGTCTTGTCCATTTACCTGCATCAGACCAAAGAACATTTCTGGCCACTGGCTCTCTTTCATTCCATCGCAAATTTCTTTTCAAGGCCGTATGACTGGTTCTTCACCAGCCAATCAGGAAAGGACGATCTACTCCCGAATTATTCACCCTTGTCTACCGGAACAGAATACACAGCTTCGGATGAGCGCCAATTTTCAGAATACGAAGCAACGGAAAGATCTGAACCAAAACAGACAGAAGGTGCCGCCCCGTTGGTGGATCTGGTAATGGAACCACCTGTTCAGAAATACAACTTCACCCTGTTTATCCGTCCCCTCGTTCTGTTCATTGTCTTTATCGGTTTGTATGTGGTGGCCAATGACGGTTTCGCTAAACTGGTAACCGATTTTTTTGAGGTCATCAGCATAACCCTGATCCTGTTTCTATGTGCCTCTTTTCTTGCCATGATTACAATGATCGACAGCCAGAACCTGGAGGTTCTTGATAACATGGCAGCCTATTTCAAAAAATCCTGGTCTCTGTCTCTGTCGCTGAAAGCTCAGGACTGGAAACCGATGCTGGTGAAGGAAAAGGAAGCCATCATTTCCTTCGTTGGTTTAAATCTTCTCCTGGTTGTATTGCTTGGATTTGAAATCAATTCCATCCTCAATCCCGACAATGCCAAAGGCCTTTCTGAGGGTGTTCATGAAAATATTTACGCCGTCATTTTCTCCGTTGTCCTGGCAGGATTGGTGACCATCTACTTTTTCTCCGGCAACGTTTTCTTTATGGCGCAGATTGCCCGGATCCGCTTACTGGCCAATACCTGGATTGCTCTGAATGCCTTCCTTGTGCTAATGGGAGTCTACAAAACCTTTGTGTACATCGGCTATTTTGGATTGACCTACAAGCGGCTTTCTGTCCTGGAATATCTGGTCACCATTCTCACTTCGCTCATCATCGTTGCCTGGTGCATTTATCTCCGGAAGGGAAACTGGACACTGGTCAATCGTGTCATTGCCTTGACGTATTCTTTCATGATTCTGTATAATCTGCCAAACTGGGACCGGATTATGGTCCGATACAACTATACCCATTTCGAGAACCATCAGTCTGAATACTACGACAAATTGTCCGTGAGCGGCGTGGCTGAATTTGCCAAAATGAACAACCCGAAGCAAAAATATTCAGACCGGGATGCCGATCTCAAGGTCAATCGGTTTGTGGAAAAGTTCCGCGAAAATGGCTTCCTGAGCAAAACATTTGAGGATTACCGGATTTACGAAGACCTCAATCTGGCTGGTTCCACAAAAAACAATTAATCAATCATCACTTTAAAAAGAACATACGATGAAAACGATCATCATTGATTACAAAAAGGGAATTGAGATCCGGGAGAAATTCCTCCTATGGTTATTGGGTGTGGTCATTCCGGTTCATGCACGATTTTATGGCGGACGGAAACCCTGGGGACTTTCCGCCTCAGACCTTCTCGGGTATCCCGCCGGAACACTCGGAAATGAACTGGGCCGTTTTCTCAAAGCCGAACATCTGGAACCTGTCGACCGGGTAGAGCGGCACGATGCTTTTCACATTCTGCTGGATTTTACAACCAGGGTTCCGGACGAAGCCGCCATGCAATTTTTCCTGTTGGGGAATGGCAAGGTGTCGCCATTTACGTTGGGAACCGCTCTCTTTTCAGCGGCCATTCTTCCGGAACACACGCGAAATTTTTACCTTCAGTTTCAGCGGGGACGCTCATTCCGAAGCATTGCCAGATGGGATTTTAAGAAACTCCTTCCTGAAAATTTCCAGGATCTCAAGCGGTATATCTTCCGGACGGAACTGAAAGATTCATCCCTGGAAAAAAGGCTGCTGGCAGGAGAGTTTGATTTGTGACATTGCCGACCTGAGTAAA
>DAIOVD010000074.1:0-19656 GCA_036759185.1 Catalimonadaceae bacterium
ACCTGAACTGGCTGTTAATAATGTTTGTCTGTCAAGCTTTCGCAGATTCATACTTTTGAAGAATAGATTATTTGGAAAAATTTGCCAAAGCAACATACTATGGTCTTGAAACAACCCTCTACCCAACCAGAATGCCGCTGCAACACAGCCTTCCTATCCCCTAACCTCATTTTCAGAAATCCCTCCTGGCTTCGAAGAAAGTGGTCAGCGCATCTGGCGGACTACATGTAGACCCTGAAGTTTCGTCCTCAGTGAAGGATTGCCCCCTAACCTCCCGATATTAATTCGGGACAACCTCCAGATGGTGAATTCAAAATCACTTCCTAACCATTATTCCATCGCTGATCACACATCACGAACCACCAATTGGCGCTAAGACGGCGTTGGTTGAGGTGGAAGGGAAACGTGCGGGTGCCCAGAGCCGATTTAGTAAACAACTCCCGGCTGATGTTGAAAAATTCAGCCATTTCCTCTCGGCCAATCAGGAGGAAATCCATCAATTCCTGAACGAGTGATTCTTTCTTCTTACGGCAATTATATTTGTACCAGGAAGTTTGTACCATATTTTTTTGGTACAAAATATTTGGTACAAAAAAAGTACCATAAAATTTGTACCATTTTATTTTGGTACAAAAAACGTGGTACAAAACAGATCGATCAAAATGGGGTATAGGTTTGACAGCGTATTATCTCCAGGTGGTACGATTTCAGGCCTCCAGTGAAGGATGGCAAATCTTCCCTATCTGCCTTCGGGATGATAAACACGGAACGGCGGGATCATCCTTTAACTCAAACCAACCTACCACCAAATCCCATTCCTTTTTCCCCAACCGCTTTTTCAGAAATCCCGCCCGTTTTCTCACCAGTCCTTCTATTTTTGCCACCCTTACCATCTGAACAACATTTCATTTATGGATCAGCAGGCCCGCGATTTTCTCTACCAGTACATCAATAATTTTTCTCCCACCGGCTTCGAAGAAAGTGGTCAGCGCATCTGGCTCGACTACATGAAGCCTTATATCGACACTTACATTTCGGATACCTACGGAACCGTTGTTGGTGTGATCAATCCCGATGCGCCCTATAAAGTAGTGATCGAGGCGCACGCCGATGAGATCTCCTGGTTTGTAAACTACATTTCAGAGGACGGCTACATTTATGTTCGCCGGAATGGTGGCTCCGATGCCCTCATTGCCCCTTCGAAACGGGTGAATCTGTTTGGCGACAAGGGCATTGTGAAAGGTGTATTCGGATGGCCGGCCATCCACGTCCGCGAACTCGAAAAAGACGAAGCCCCGAAACTGAAAAACATCTTCATCGACATCGGAGCCTCCAGCAAAAAGGAAGTGCTCGAAATGGGCGTCCATGTGGGTACTGTCGCCACGTTTGACGACGAAGCCTTCGACCTCAACACCAAATACCTCGTAGGCCGTGCGTTGGATAACCGCATCGGAGGGTTCATGATCGCCCAGGTGGCCCGCCGCCTGAAAGAAGCCGGAACCAAACTGCCGTTCGGATTGTATGTGGTGAATGCGGTGCAGGAAGAAATCGGATTGCGGGGCGCCGAAATGATGGCCCGCCGTCTTCAACCGGATGTGGCCATCATCACCGATGTGTGCCACGACACGCAGTCTCCGATGTACAAAAAAGTGGAGCAGGGCGACCAGCGGTTGGGCGAAGGTCCGGTACTGACCTACGGACCAGCGGTACAGAACAATCTCCTCAATTTCATCATCGATGTGGCCACGAAAAACGAGATCAAATTCCAGCGGGCTTCGGCCAGTCGTGCAACCGGTACCGATACCGATGCCTTCGCCTATTCCGGTGTGGGTTCGGCCTCTGCGCTCATTTCACTCCCGCTGAAATACATGCACACCACGGTGGAAACCATCAGTTACGACGACATCGAAGCCGTGATTCAACTGATCCACCAGTCAGTCCTCGCCTTAGAAAACGGACAGGACTTCCGGTATATCAAGTAGTCCGGCTGTCCCAGTCAATCCGGAATTGAACAGCACAAAAAAAACGGATGGCGTTTCCACCATCCGTTTTTTTATGTCCATTTTTAACCCTAGTCTTCCAGAATACCTCCCAGGCCACCAAGGTTCCCCAGGATTCCGCCCCGTTCTTTGTGGGCATTGCCACCACCGACACTCAGAGCGCCGATGAGTTTGCCAATTGGCATGGATTGCAACCAGACGCGTCCGGTTCCTCTTAGTGTGGCCAGGAACAAACCTTCACCACCAAATACCATGGATTTCAGACCACCAGCCCGCTGGATATCGAAATCAATGGTGTTTTCAAATCCCACTACACAACCGGTATCGACACGCAGTGTTTCGTTGTTGAGTGTCCGCTCGATGAGGGTACCTCCCGCATGGATGAAGGCCTTTCCGTCTCCCGAGATTTTCTGGAGGATGAATCCTTCGCCACCAAAAATACCCGCACCGAATTTCTTGTTGAAGTGCATGGCCAGTTTGGTTCCGAGTGCCGCACAGAGAAACGCATCTTTCTGAACGATGAGCTCGTTTCCTCTCATAGTGGCCAGGTCCACCGGAATGATGGTGCCCGGGTACGGAGCCGAAAATGCCACGTGCCCTTTGCCATATCCCTGGTGCGTGAAGTGTGTCATAAAGAGCGACTCTCCGGTGAATACCCGGCTTCCGGCCGAAAGGAGTTTGTCAAAAAAACCGGCGTTCGGGTTCGACCCATCGCCCATTTTGGTTTCAAACTGAATCCCTTCTTCCATGTACAGCATGGCACCCGCTTCGGCAATCACGGTTTCACCCGGATCCAGCTCAATTTCGACGATCTGGATATCATCACCTATAATTTTGTAATCGACTTCGTGAGATTTTATCATTTGTATTTCAACATTTTAAGCCCAAAGCCCCGAAAGAAATCATCCCCAAAACTCAAAGCCGTATTTTCATTCTTAATTCCTAATTCTCAATTCCTAATTATCCCTAATATGCCCGCACCAGTTTGTTTTCCATAAAATTGATGAAGGCCTGATTCACCACTCTGTTTCCGCCTGGAGTCGGATAGTTGCCAGTAAAGTACCAGTCACCGGTGTGATGCGGACAGGCAATGTGCAGTCCTTCGATGGTTTGGTACACAACTGACACTTCGGCTCTGGTGTTTTTGGGCGTGATGATTTCTGCGATTTTATTCGAAATCTGCGAGGTAGAAAACGGCTTGTACAGCAATTGCACAAAATTGGTTTCACTGTCGGTGCCATTTGCTTTTGCAGTCAGGCATTTTTCGTAGACTTCGTCCAGCAGATTGTCCTGATGGGTATCCTGGATCAATCCCAAAACCGCCCTGAAGGCCACAAACTCCTTCATTTTACTCATGTCGATGCCATAACAATCGGGAAACCGGATTTGCGGAGCGGAGGAAACCACCACAATTTTTTTCGGTTCCAGCCGGTTGAGCATGGTGATGATGCTTTTTTCCAGTGTGGTACCCCGAACGATCGAATCGTCAATCACCACGACGGTATCAATTCCTTTCCGGATCACTTCATAGGTGGTGTCATATACATGGCTCACCATTTCATCTCGGTGCTCATCGTCGGTGATGAAGGTGCGCAACTGGGCATCCTTGATCACCAGTTTTTCGACCCGTGGCCTGAAATTCAATGCCTTCCGCAACTCCTCTTTTGACCAGTTCTGGTTGTCTATTGTGGAAAGTCGCACATCAGCCATGTACTCATCGATTCCGGCCATCAGTCCGAGAAACGAGGTTTCAGCGGTATTGGGAATATAAGAGAACACGGTGTTTTCCAGATCGTAGTCCACTGCTTCCAGAACCTGCCGTGTAAGTGAATCGCCTAGTTTTTTTCGTTCCCGATAGATCTCCGGATCATTACCCCTTGAGAAATAAATCCGCTCAAACGAGCAGGAAGTCCGTACACCGGGTTCCATAAACATTTTTTCTTCCACTGTGCAATCCTTCCGGATCATCAGGGCATGACCGGGCTTGATTTCCCGGATCTGGTCGTATTCGGCTTTAAAGGCAGTTTTGATGGCAGGCTTTTCGGATGCCACCACAATCACCTCATCGTTTTCATAATAATAGGCCGGACGGATTCCATTCGGGTCCCGGGCCACAAAGGCAGAACCGTTTCCGGTTAATCCCGCCATCACATAGCCGCCATCGAAATCTTTGCAGGATCGTGCCAGCACTTTGTGGAGATCCAGTTCGTTTTCAATTTTAAGGCTGATTTCCTGGTTATTGAATTCCGATTTGTAGAAATTGAAGAGACGCTGCACTTCCTCATCCAGAAAGTGCCCGATCTTTTCCATGACTGTAACCGTATCGGCTTTTTCGTAGGGATGCTGACCAAGGTCCACCAGCTTATCAAAAAGCTGGTCCACATTGGTCATGTTGAAATTGCCTGCCATCACCAGATTCCGGCTTCTCCAGTTGTTCTGGCGGATCATCGGGTGGCATTTTTCGATGGAATTTCCGCCATGCGTCCCGTATCGCAAGTGCCCAAGCCAGAGTTCTCCGGTCCAATCGACATTATCCTTCAGCCATTTTTCATTGGTGAAAAGGGCTTTGTTGGATTCCTGTGCCTTGCGGAATTTCTTTTCGATCTTTGAAAAAATGGAGGTGATCGGGTTGGAATCGATGGATCGGTGCCGGTGGATGTAGGGCTTTCCCGCTTCCATATCCAGTTTGATGTTGGCGACTCCGGCTCCGTCCTGACCCCGGTTCCGTTGCTTTTCCATGAGCAGATACAGCTTCTGTGCCGCCCAGGATGGGTTATTGTATGTGTCGATGTAATACTGAAGCGGCTTCTTGAGGCGGATTAAGGCTACACCACATTCGTGTTTGATCGGATCACTCATAAAATTGGAAAAACAGATTCCGTTTTGGCTCCAAACGGTGCCCAAAAATAGGGGAATTGCCCCGACGGAAACGAATGATTTGTAAAGATTCCTTTATGTTTTGGCAGAGGTTTCAACAGACGGTATCAGGAAGGCTGTACCTGTATTTTCTGGGTTGGGTAGGCCAGCCGGATTCCCAGTTCGGCCACCACATTCAGAATCTCAAAATTGATTTCTTCCCGAATTTTCTGGAACTCGTTGAAGTCGTTGGTATCCACAAAATAGAGCAGCCGGATGTTGAAGCCGCTTTCACCAAACGAAAAAAAACGGACCAGACTTTCTTCACTTGTTCTGGGGTTTAGCTCGAGCATGGAATGAAGCCGGTTCAGAAAGGTTTCCAGTTCCTCTTTGCTTGTGCCGTATTCCAGCGTCAGAATAAAATCAGCCCGCCGGTGTGTCCGTAACGTGTGGTTGTCCAGGGCATTGTCGATCATCAGTTTATTGGGCAGAGTAAGAAAACTCTTCTCCAGTGTCCTGATGCGGGTACTCCGGAATCCGACTTTCTCAATGGTTCCGGTGATGTTGTTTACGGTTACCTGATCGCCCACAACAAAAGGCTTATCCAGGAAAATGGTGAACGAAGCAAACAGGTTTTCCAGCGATTCTTTTGCGGCAAGGGCAAAGGCCAGACCGCCCAACCCAAGACCGGCTATGATGTTGCCTACATTAAGTTCGAAAACAAATCCCAGTCCGAAAAAGAAAGCGACGATGACAATGAAAATTTTGAGCAGTTCTTTGACAAACGGCATGATCTGTTTGTCGACCAAATACTCCTTTCCTCTGTCATCTCTTTCAATAAACTCAATCGCGAAAAAGTCGAGCAGACGAAGAATGAGGAAGGTAAACGCTCCGATCAGGGTGAGTTCAAACAGTTTGGACAGAACCCGGAGAAGACCCGGTTTTTCCACCGAATCCAGATGCCAGGCGGTGGGAATATCCAGTTGAGCAACACTGAAATACAGGACAAGCAGCGTGATGAGCCACTCCAGAGGTTTTGTGAGGAGGCTTTCGAATGTCCGGACAGCAGAGTATTCGGGCTTTTTCCTTATGATTTTGTAGATGAGCCGGGAAACCAGAACGGAGATAAACCGCTTCAGAAACAAAACACCAAGAAGTACCAGTACAAAAGTGAGATACTCGCCTATGGAGTTTTCACCGATTTCAAAATCCAGCCAGTGAGCAGAGGGTGAGAAATTCATATCTAAAACGTGGTGCAACATTACAAGGCATTTTTCACATTTTCAGTTCCCGGTGCCAACTATCTGAAAATTCAGCGATTAGAAATAAATCCAAATAAAAACAGGAAAAATTCAATTTTCCTTGGTTACAACAGTTGAATTACCGGTATTTACAGCAACAGAAGGAAAAACTATGAAAGCCCGTACATATACCGACAGCTCATTTTTAGCCAAAATGGTACTTCTTCTTGCCCTGGTTTACATGGGGCATCCGGAGAAACGAAAAGGGTTGGAAGCGTATGTGAAGAGCATTTTTGCCAAAGATACGGCAACCATCGGGCAAATTCCTTCTGCTAAAGTGGCGGCAACTGCTCAAATGCCGCGTTGATTCTTTACTAAAGTTTATAAAAAAAGGCACCTTTCAGAGGTGCCTTTTTCTTGATTCCTGTTCCGGGATTTCTATTTGAGGTTGGCGATAATGGCCTCAATCTCACGCAATTTGCTCATAGGCAAATTTTTAAATGTCTCCGCGAAATCCAGCTTATCTGCCTGACGGATTGGAAACAACGGATGATCAGGCCGGTCATCTGCTTTCGTGTCCGGAATCCATTCAAACAAATCGTTCGGAACACAGTTGAGAAGCGTACACAGCTTTTCGAGATATTCCACCCGAAGGTACTCCACGTCACCTTTGGCAAGCTTGGTAGCGGTGGTTGGTAGAAAACCATTTCTGACAAGGAACTTGTAGGGTTTGGGGATACCTCTGGCAGTACACACCCTTTCGATTGAAAATTGTAACATGCTCGTAATTATTAATTCGTTGTGTTAAAAGAAAAGAAGAAAAGTAAACAGATTGTTTGTATAGTTTGTTTGCAAATCCGGATAACTTCAACAATAAGCATCTCCGAATCATTTGTGGTAGTGCCCTGATTTTTGGCAAACTTACCAGGTTGTCGATGAATATTTCGGGATACTGTAAAAATATTGCACAAAATACTTCTTGTCGCCAGATGAGGTCTTGTGTATCAGCTTGTTTTATCAAAACCAAACGAAGGACCAAAATTGGACAGGAGCTCAAATTCCTCACTTATTTCAGAATCATCAAAATTTGAAGGATGTTTTCTTTCAATAATGGCATTGATCCAGATTGCAAACCGGCAGGCATTCGCGGATTAAAATACGCCATTCTGTGAAATGGCCATCACCAAAACCCAATTTCACCGTTCAAATCAGACTTGCCGGACCAACTGTCGTCTTTCATCTGAAAACAACCTCAACTTGACTGACCTCATCCATTTTTACCTATTGATGACCCCGTCCCAATTCACAAAGTGGACCATGTCTGTGTACTAACCTTTCTCACCATGAAAGTAAAGATGGTTGCATTAAATCAAAGATGATCACGCAAACAAGAAATATTTATCAGCATTTATACTGATTATCGCTGTGTTTTTCGCTATGTTGCTTGGTACATTCGCTTCCTCCTATTTCTATATTTAGAATTATTCTATATAATTGATTTACAATACATTATATTCAACAATGGAAACATGGTGAGCAAAACCATTTTTGTTCACCATGTCTAATCAGGGCAACATGAACTTTATTACTGATACATATTCAACCTCACCGGCGAACCTGTTTTTGTCGGGTTTTAATCAACCGGGAATACTGGCTGATGTATTTCCTGGATTTCAGCTGGCCGGGAACATCCTTTTTGGGTCGGCTCTGGCAGCCATTGCACTTCTGTTTTTCTATCACCGGAACAATCATCTCCTGAAGATGCATGGCATTGTGATCTACCTGGTGGCTTTTGCTCTTTTATGTGGGGCGACATTTTTTATTGATGCCCTCACCTTTTGGTTTCCGATGAACTGGCTTCCTGCTGCTTTCCTCTGCATGGCAGGAATTCTGGGATGGGCCACTGTTGCCTATTTCATCCGGGCATTCCCCAAATTAATGGCAAGAAAATCCATTGAAGATCTTGAATCGGAGATCGCACTTCGCAAAAATGAAGAAGATAAATTCCGGAATCTTCTCGAAGCAGCCCCTGATGCTACCATCATCACAAATGAATTTGGAGATATCGTGTTCGTCAATCATCAGCTGGAGCGTTTGTTCGGATGGTCAAAGCAAGAACTCATCGGCAAAAAAGTGGAAGTCCTTGTACCGGATTACGCCCGCAGCCGCCATGAGAAACATCGGATTGATTACCTGGACCAACAGCACTATAAATCATTTGGTGACCGGGAGAACTTATCCGCTTTGAAAAAGGATGGAACCGTTTTACCTGTTGAAATCAGCATTTCTCCGATCAAACATGCGGAAGGACTATGGCTCATGGTCAGCGTACGGGATATTACGTTCCGAAGACAACAGGAAGATAATCTGAAAAATGCCCGCAATAATTTCCAGTATCTGGTCGACAGCGTACAAGACTATGCCATATTTATGCTGGATGTCAATGGATGCGTCACCAGCTGGAACCAGGGTGCAGAACGTATTAAAGGATATTCAGCCGAAGAGATTATTGGCCAGCCGATGGATGTGTTTTACACACCAGCCGCCAAACTGGTGGGAGAACCCTGGCGGAATCTCGAACTGGCGGCACAAAAGGGGTACTATGCTTCAGAAGGGTGGCGATTAAGAAAAGATGGCTCGATGTTCTGGGCTGATGTGATCATTACCCCTTTGTTTTCAGAAACCGGCAATCTGTATGGTTATGCCAAAGTAACCCGCAATACCACAGAGAAAAAACTGGCCGAAGACCGGATGAGGTTTCTGGCCACAATTACAGACAATATTCACGACCCCATTATCACCACCGATCAGAATAACATCATCACCCGATGGAATGAGCCGGCAGAACAATTACTGGGTTGGACCGGAACAGAAGCCATCGGTAAATTAAAGGAAGATATTCTGAAAGTGGAATACCCGGCCCATGTCCGGAAGGAAATGGAGGAAGCTCTTGCAACAAAAAGCTACTGGCACGGAGAAGTGGTGTATTTCTCAAATTCGGGACAGAAAGTGCACGTACTGGAATCCATTTCCCAGATGAAAGACAAAGACGAGATATCTGGTTCCGTGATTCTTGTCCGGGACATTTCCAAGCGGAAGGCGGCAGAAGAATCGCTCAGCCAGATAAATCAGGAACTGGAGAAAAGAGTTGAAGAAAGGACGGCCGCCATTATTGAACGGGAGAATGAATACCGGTATCTCTTTGAAAACAGCCCTATGCCAATGCTGGTTCTTGAACTGGCTACCTTTCGATACCTGGCTGTGAACCAGCAGGCTCTAAACGAATATGGATACACCCGGGAAGAATTCTTATCCATGACCGCAATTGATATCCGCCCACCGGAAGATAAAAATCGATTTATTGAATTGAATCATGATTTTCACCAGGAGGCATCCAAAGGAAATAAAGGAATATGGAGACACCTGCGGAAAGACGGAAGTGTGATGCTCGTGGAGATTATCGGTCATGAAATCATGTTCGAAGGGAAAGAATGCCGGCTCATCCTTTCGCACAATGTCACCGATAAGATCAATGCAGAAACGTACCTGAAAGAAAGTGAGAACCGGTACCGCTCTCTTGTGGAACAGGCCAATGATGCGATCATTCTGATGAATCCGGAATTCCGGTTTTATGATGTCAACCCAGCGGGTCTTTTATACACGCAATACACTAAGGACGAATTCTTGCAACTTGGCGTGATGGATGTTCTTTTCGAAGAAGAACTGGAAAAAGACCCCTTACAGATCGATCAGCTGCTTATCAACAAATCTTCATTTAAACCAAGGAGGATAAGGCGGAAAGACGGCTCCGGTTTTGATGCGGATATTTCCATCAAAATGCTGGAAAACGGAGACTTTCTGGTCCTGGCCAGAGATATTACGGAACGAAAAGAGGCAGAACAAAAACTGGCTTCCAGTGAAAGACGGTTCCGGGCATTGATTGAAAACAATGTTGAATCGATTTCTCTTTGTGACCAGTCCTTTAACATCATCTACCGAAGTCCTTCCACCACCCGGATGTTTGGAACATCGGATGATGATGTACTCAACAAAAGTGCGTTTATGAATGTCCATCCCGATGACCTTGAGGAAGTGCATTCTATTTTGGAAAATGTCTTGCAAAACCCCGGTTCTACCAACCGGATTTTATACCGGAACCGTCACAAGGATGGTCACTATCTCTGGCTGGAAGGTGCCATAAGCAACCGTCTTGCCGATCCGGATATTCAGGCCATAGTGGCCAATCTCCGTGACATTACGGAAAAAGTGGAGGCCGAAACAAGGGTGATCGCCTCGGAAAGAAGATTTCGCAAACTCATTGAAAATACGCTTGATATTATGGCGCTGCTCGATGATAATCTAAATCTGATATACCGAAGCCCTTCGGCAAGCCGAATAACCGGTTGGCCAGACTCCATTGTGTTAAATAAACAGTTTCTGGAATATGTTGATCAGGAGGACATCGAAAGCCTCCGGGCCATCATGATTAAAGTGAAAAACAATCCGGGAATTCCGATTCCATTGAGCTTCCGGATCCAACATAACGAAGGTCACAAAATCCGGGTAGAGGGTTCCGCCATTAACCTTCTCAACGACGAAGATGTGAATTCAATCGTTTTCAACCTGCGTGATGTCACTGATCGGTTTATAGCCGAGGAAAACCTGAAAACAAACGAGAAACGGTTCCGGAAAATGATCGAAAACAATTCCGACATTATTTCTCTGATGGATGCAAAAGGAAAAATTCTTTACAGGAGTCCTTCTTCCTCACGTGTTATGGGCTGGTCAAAATCGGAAATGGAAGAAATG
The DNA here is from genome assembly GCA_036759185.1 of Catalimonadaceae bacterium. GTDB lineage: Bacteria > Bacteroidota > Bacteroidia > Cytophagales > Flexibacteraceae > CAMDMI01. The sequence goes on from DAIOVD010000074.1 coordinate 10,907, forward strand.
GAACTGGAAGATAACTTCCATCCTGATGACATAAAACAATTTAAAGCCACCTTTAAAGAAATCCTTGAATCTCCCGGAATCCCTGTTCATTCCATTATCAGAAGAATGAACAAGGAAGGAAAATACCTAACGATGGAAGGTTCTGCCGTCAACCTGCTGGATGATCCGGACGTTGGAGCCATCATACTGAACTTTCGGAACGTCACAGAAAAAGTGGCTGCAGAAGAAAAACTGGTCAGAAGTGAAAAACTTTACCGGAGCCTCTTTACCAATATGCTCAACGGTTTTGCGTACTGCAAAGCCATTATCCGGAATAACAAAGTGGTGGACTTCACATTTCTGGCAGTAAATGAAGAATACCAATCCGTCACCGGACTTGAAAACATTTCAGGCAAAAACATGTCGGACGTGATTCCCGACCTTCTGAAAGACGATCCTGATCTGGCCAACCGTATGCGTGATGCTGCACAATATGGAAAGTCCTCCAAATTTGAACTACATGTTCCCCAGTTGAACAAGTGGTTTTCCATATCTGTATACAGTCCGGAAAAAGGATACTTTGTTAGCCTGGTTGACAACATCACCGAACGGAAAAAAGCCGAAGCCGAAATAAATGCCCTCAATGAAGGACTGGAACAACGGGTGAAAGAACGAACCGAAGAGCTCGAATCGTTTTCGTATTCTGTGTCGCATGACCTGAGAGCCCCACTCCGGGCAGTGAAAGGCTATGCAAAAATCCTGGAAGAAGACTATGCCCCTTCATTTGACCAGGAAGGAAAACGGCTACTTGGAGAGGTACAGAACCATGCCCAAAACATGAGTCTGCTCATCGACGAGCTACTGGCATTCTCAAGACTGGGCCGTAAAGATGTAAATAAGGACCGTATCAATATGGAAATGCTGATACGCGATATCATCAAAGAGATTGCAATAACAACTGAAATAAAGGCAGATATTCAGTTTGGGGAACTCTATCCTGTGATGGCGGACCGGTTTTTGCTGAAACATGTTGTAATGAATCTTCTATCAAACGCCCTTAAATTTTCTTTTCAGGAGGAACATCCGCTTGTGATCATCGGATCAAAGAAAGAAAACGGGATGATAACCTACTCTATCCAGGATAATGGTGTGGGTTTTGAAATGAATTATCAGCATAAACTGTTTAATCTCTTTCAGAGGCTTCATACCGTTGAAGAGTTTCCCGGCACTGGAGTTGGTCTCTCGATCGTCCAACGGATTATTCACAAACACAACGGCAAGGTTTGGGGAAAAGGAAAAATCAATGAAGGTGCTACTTTTTTCTTTTCTTTGCCAGATACAGAACTTTGATACCCTTATCTTATATGAATGCAGACATTCTACTCGTTGAAGACAATCTTAGTGATGCTGAGCTAACGCTTCGGGCTTTACGTAAAAGCGGAGTTACCAACAAGATCATTCACCTCAAAGATGGGGCGCAATTACTGGACTACCTGTTTGGTTTCGGCAGGGAATCTGCTGGTGAGCTCCCTCATCTCATACTTCTGGACATCAAAATGCCCAAAGTCGACGGTCTGGAAGCACTGCACCGTATTCGTCAGGAAGTGAGCACGAAGAAAATTCCGGTTGTCGTTTTCGGATCTTCCGAAGATCATCCGGATATTCAGAAGGCCTTGGCACTTGGTGCCAATTCTGTGATTATCAAACCTCTGGACATATCCGGTTTTTTGAGATCTGTGGAGAATATCGACCATTGCTGGCTCAAATTCAATACCATTCCTGTTTAATCAATCAGCCTATGCTTCGAATACTACACCTGGAAGATCTTACAGCAGATGCGGAACTCGTGGAATGGGAGCTGAGAAACGGAAATGTCAAATGCGAAATCCTGGTTGCCAAAGGAAAACCTGACTTTAAAAATGCGCTCGACAATTTTCAACCAGATGTTGTTCTGTCTGACCATTCGCTTCCTGCATTTAATTCGGTAGAGGCTTTTGAAATGGTGAAAGCCAAAGATGCTTCCATCCCGTTTATTTTGGTAACTGCCACGGTTTCTGAAGAATTTGCAGTCGCCTCAATGCGTTCAGGTGTGTACGATTATATACTCAAAGACCGACTCCAACGGCTTCCGCAATCAGTTCTCAATGCCATCAATAAGCGCCGCACCGATGCACAGATGCTGAAATACCTGGACGATCTCATAGCCAGTGAGGCCACCTTAAAAAATCTGAACGCTTCACTGGAATTGAAAGTTCAGCAACGGACGGCACAGCTGGAGAAAGCCAACCAGGATCTGGAATCATTCGGTTATTCAGTATCCCATGACTTAAAAACACCCTTAACTGTGATCCATACGGCCGCCTCTCTTCTGGCGTTTAAACTTTCCGGAAAACTTCGGGAAGACGAAGAGAAGCTGATAAAAAACATTGTCCGCAATTCGGTGGCCATGGGAAAACTGATTGAAGACCTCATGAGTCTGTCGCATTTCAGTAAAGCATCCCGGATCGAAAAAGAGGAAGTCGACAATCAAAAACTGGTATTCAGCATTGCGGAAGAACTGCGCTCTGACTTCCCCGACGTAAAACTAAAAATTGGAAATCTTCTTCCAGTGAAGGGAAGTCCGGGCCTCATCCGACAGGTGTGGGTAAACCTCATCACCAATGCAATGAAATTTTCATCCAAAAATCAACACCCTACAGTGGAGGTGTCCTGTGAAAGCAGCAAAAAATGGATTACATGTAAGGTACAGGATAATGGACCTGGTTTCGAAATGGAAGACCCCGAAAAACTGTTCGATGTTTTCTACCGCCTTCACCAGCATGAAGGTTTCAAGGGCCACGGTATTGGGCTGGCCATAGTAAAACGGATAATTGACAACCACGATGGTAAAGTGTGGGCAGAAGGTAAGCCTGGTGAAGGTGCCGCCTTTTATTTCCGGCTCCCGGCCATCAATAAATAATATACCGTGAGCAAAATCAAAATCCTTCACCTGGAAGATCTCCCTTTTGATGCCGAACTGGTGGAGAGGGAACTCAAAAAGCGGAAGATCGATTTTGAAATTAAAGTGATTGACACCCGCCGGGAATTTGTGTCTGCACTTTCAGAGTTTTCGCCGGATGTGATTTTCTCTGACCATAAGCTTATTGATTTTGACTCGATTCAGGCCCTTAAAATAGTCCAGGAAAAAGGCCTGCAGATACCGTTTATTCTGGTTACAGCCACCATGTCGGAAGAGTTTGCCGTTGAAGTGATCATGCTTGGGGCCTGTGACTATATTTTGAAAGACCGGCTTCAGCGATTACCAGGTGCTTTGCTGAGTGCGATGGAGAAAAACAAGGCGGAGCGTGAAAACCAACAGATCCATCGGTTGCTGGAAGAAAACGAAAAACGGTTCCGTTCGCTGATCGAGAAAGGAATGGATATGATCATGCTGTCTACCTGGGACGGTGAACTGATCTACGCCAGCCCGTCTGTTTATCAGATTCTCGGATATTCAAAAGACGATGTTCTGAAAACTCTCCTTTATGATTACATCCATCCGGATGATAAGGAAGGGTTTATGTCAAGTATCTTCAAAATACTTCAGTCACCCGGAACCTCGCTTTTCCGGAATCATCGGTACCTTCATAAAAAAGGAACCTGGGTGTGGGCCGAAGGAACGATCACCAACATGCTGGCCGAACCGGGGGTAAATGCCCTGGTGTCAAATTTCAGGGACATTTCGGAAAAGAAAAACATAGATCGGCAAAGGGAGTTCGACCGGCGCAACCTCAATGCTCTGATCAACAATACGCGGGACCATATGTGGAGCGTCGACCGAAACCTGAACCTGATCACGGCCAACCAGACATTTCTGGCAATGGCAGAGCAGTTTTTTGGAAAACCATTTCTGATCGGGGCCAATGTTCAGGACCTGAATTTTCCGGAAGAAATCCTCAGATCCTATCGTGAAAATTACCGGAGAGCGCTCAAAGGAGAAATTTTCACAGAGGTGATTTACTCCTCAAAACCCACTGAAATGTGGACTGAAGTATCATTCAATCCCATTTATGAAGGACAGATGGTGATCGGGATTGCCTGCCATTCAAGGGAAATCACCAATCTTAAAATTGCCGAACGAAAAATCAGATCCAGTGAAATTTTCAGCCGGGGAATTTTAAACAATCTGACTTCTCAGATTGCTGTTGCCGATTCCAGAGGAAACATAATTGCAGTCAATGAGGCCTGGACTCAGTTTGGACTGAACAATGGGACGACTGATTTTTCGCGATCCGGTGTTGGTGCCAATTACTTTGAAGAATGCGAATTATCTGCTCAAAGAGGCGACGAAAGTGCACTCGATATTCTTCGGCCATTGAAACAACTTGTGGATGGAGAAATTGAAAGTGTGTATCTCGAATACCCTTGCCACTCTCCTACCGAATACCGATGGTTCGCCCTGAGGGCAACCCGTTTCAATTCAGATGATGAGATGATTGTGATTTCACATGAAAACATCACAGCTACCAAGGTCTCTGAACAAAATCTGATGGAAACCCGGGCTCTTCTCACAGAAGCCCAGGACCTGGCTTTGATCGGAAGCTGGAATTTCAATGCGAAAACCAATGAAATGGTCTGGTCTGACAGCCTGTACCGGATTATGGGTGTGAAAGAAGACTATCCGACAACTGTACAGTCCAGCTTTGCTCTGTTGGATCCTGGAGACTATCCCATCATTATTGAGAAACTAAAACAGTTGCGGGTTTCAGGAGTGGATGGTTCACTTGAAATTACATACCGCATTGTGCGGCCCGATACCAAGGAAATCCGCTATATGAATGGAAAAGCTCATATCGAAAGAGGAGCTAACGGGCAATTGGTGCGTATGTTTGGTATAGCACAAGATGTGACCGACCTTAAAAAAGCCGAACAGGACCGCGACAAAACACTGCAGGAACTTGAACAAAGAGTAGAGGAACGCACAAGGGAAGTCATTTTACGAAACAACAACATCACCGACAGTATCAATTATGCCAAGCGGATTCAACTGAGCCTGTTGTCTCAGGAAGACAAACTCAAAAATCTTTTCCCGAAATCATTTATGCTTTCAATGCCAAGAGATATTGTGAGTGGTGATTTTTTCTGGTGCCACCAACGGCGAAACAAAAAGTTTATCGTAGTGGCAGATTGTACAGGACATGGTGTACCCGGTGCTTTTATGTCCCTGATCGGAAACAACCTCCTCAACCAGATTGTGGTGAATGAGCATATTGAAAATCCTTCCGAGATTCTGGAACAGCTCGACTACCGGATGACGAAAATGGTGAATCAGAATTCCGATGAGGTACCAGATGGAATGGATATTGCCTTGTGTGTGATTGAAAGCAGCTACAACGAACTTTATTTCTGCGGTGCATTTCGCCCCCTGTTTATGCTGGAAGACGATGGAAGTGTGGTGGAAGTTAAACCAACCCGCAGCTCAATAGGTGGCAACCGGCTGGAGAGCAAAAAGAATTTTGAAACCCGCCGGTTTACTATTCACCCGGGTCAAAAAATTTACCTTTGTTCGGATGGATACTATTCCCAGTTTGGTGGCTCCCTCAACAGTAAGCTGATGAAGGCGACATTTGTTGCGGAACTTGGGAAAAACAAATCTCTGCCCATAGGGGAGCAGGGCCTGGCTTTAAAATCAACCATCGAAAAATGGATGGGTACTTACCAGCAAATAGATGACATTCTGGTTGTCGGCATTGAATTCTAAGTTACGGTAACCGCAACCCATTGGGAATCCCTGGTAAATGACATAAATCATTCGTTTGAATATTGGTTGCTTCGACTCAAAAACCCGGCTTTGTATAGTTTTGCAGGCAATTGGAGAAGGTAAGGTATTCACATTTCCGGAACTGAAAAGGACTTGAAATCTGACACAAAATGGAACCGATCGAATGATCTGATTGCGAACAACCAAATATTGACTGAGAATCGGTTACATTACCAACATTGGAACCATTCATAACAAAAATCATCAGGAAAATTAATAATCATATCAGCTATGATTGTTAATTTGCCAACAAACAACATCAACAGGGATCTGTTCTGAAATCTCAGGACTTTCCACCGGTAGTCAACATTAGAGGGCATTTAATGAATGTCCCTTAAAGTTCATTGCCAGCTGGGATTGAAAGCAGGTCTTTGGTATTCAACCATATGGAAAGTCGTGGCCAACATAAAATTGCCATACTTCACCTTGAAGACATGTCATTTGATGCCGAACTGGTGCAAAGGACACTTGTCAAAGGTGGGGTTGATTTTGATATAACGGTCGTGGAAGACAAGGCCGGCTTTGTACAGGCTTTGACCGGTCCTTTACCCGATGTGATCTTATCGGATCATTCTCTTCCGGATTATGATTCCATTGCTGCCTTACAATATGCGCAGAATGCCGGATTTGATTTACCCTTCATTCTCATCACAGGAACGGTATCTGAAGAAATTGCGGTTGAAGTTCTGAAACTGGGGGCTGACGACTATCTGATGAAAGGGCGACTGGACCGTCTTCCTGCAGCCATTTTCAATGCAATTGAAAAGCACCGGATCGACCGGGAACGAAAGAACTTATTGGATCTTGCCTTTCAGACTGAGCGTCGGTTCCGTCTGTTGATCGAATCGAGTGAAGATATGCTGGCCCTTTCGAATGTAGATGGCCGGATTTTTTATGCCAGTCCATCGTTTGTACGGAATTTTGGATTTACGGAGGATGAAATAAAATCAGCTGTCTGCCACTTGTTTGTGGATGAAGAATTCCGGGATTTATACATTCAAAACAGACAAACAATCGCGAAGGAGCCAGGTTCTTCATTTTACCAGCAAATGAAGGTTATTCATAAAGACAACCGCCGGATCTGGTGCGAAGGAACCTTTACAAACTGCCTGAATGAGCCTGGAATTGAGGCCATAGTTTCGAATTTCAGAATCATCACAGAAAAAAAAGAAGCTGAAATCCAAAAGCAGTTTGATAAGGAAAATCTGGATGCGCTCATCAACAATACCACCGATCTGATGTGGAGTATTGATTTGAATTACTGCCTCATTTCGTTTAATCAGCCTTTTGTAAATGCAGTTCTCACAGCAACGAAAAAAAACATTTTTAAAGGGGATAATGTGCTTGACTTCACCTTTACAGCAGAAGATGTCGCTATGTACAAAGGGCATTATGACCGGGTTTTCAACGGTGAAACCTTTGTACATATTGAACATATTGAATATCAAGGAGAACACTGGTTTGAGATTTCATATCAGCCCATTCGTCATAATGATAAGGTAATTGGTGCGGCCTGTCATTCCAGAAACATCTCGCACATCCGAAAGGCAAACGAACAGCTGGTGATGCATGAGAGGAGATTCCGGGCTTTGGTCGAGAACTCTTCCGACTCCTTCGTGATTTTGGATATTACAGGAAGGCCGATCTATACCTCACCTTCTATAACCGCGGTTCTGGGTTATTCTGAAGAAGAAGTTTTGGAATTAAACCTATTTTCTCTGTTTCATCCTGACTTTGTGGAATGGGGCAAAGGAATCTGGCAAAATATCATGGAGAATCCCGGCGTGCCAACCTATGTGCAGCCATCGTTGATGAAGCACAAAGATGGATCCTGGAGATGGATGGAAGGAACGGTAACCAACATGCTCAATGATCCTGCCATCAATGGAATTATGGACAATTTCAGGGATGTGACTGAAAAAGTTCTGGCCGAAAAGGAACTGAAACTGATTCAGTATGGAATTGACCATGTGGCCGACGCTGTCTATTTCCTTAATTCCAAAGGACGAATCGTGAATGCAAACCAGGCGGCCTGCCACATTATGGGATATTCGAAACAGGAAATGATGGGCCTACACACACCGGATATTGATCCTTCCATGACCAATGATAAATGGGTAGTCCATTTCAATGAACTCCGTGACATCGGGAAAATGATTCTGGAATCAGTACACAAAACAAAGGATGGCAAATGCTTTCCTGTTGAAATCAGGGCAAACTTTATAAAGTTTGGTGAAGAAGAGTTGAACTGCTGCATTGTGTGTGATATTTCAAACCGAAAAAAGGAAGCAGAAATTCAGTCGATGAAAGGCCAGAGACTTCTGGAAGCCCAGGAACTGGCAAAAATTGGCACCTGGGAAATTGATCTGGTCAACAAGCGTGCCCACCTTTCGATCGAAACCTGCCGGATATACGGAATTGAGAATGAAAAGAATGTACAGCCTTTGGATGAATGGATCGGTTACCTGCATCCGGAAGACAAGGATCGTGTGATCGCTTCAAAACTGGTTTCCGGAACGCAATCGGACCACACCTATCTCAAATATCGGATCATACTCAAAGACGGAACAATTAAGCACGTCCGGGATAAAAGCAAAGTTGAATTCAACTCTGCCGGCCAGCCTGTTCTGATGCTGGGAATCACACATGATATCACCGATCTGGTATCCTGAGTAGTCCTAATCCAATCTTCAAAGATTCCTGCCATACTTCATTATGTCACAGTGCAGCATGACATAATTCTTCCATCCTGTTGATGATTGAGAAGGTCTCGCCACCAGCCAGGTCCTACTTTTACAAACACAATGCAATGGCTAACAGTGCCTCAGATTTGATCAATTCGGCAATTCTGATGTCATATTGTTTGGGTTGCATGTTGATGTATGAATATCAGGATACTTTTAATAACTGTTTGGCTGGCTGTTATCACCGCCGGAATTTCCTATCTTTTCTGGGAACAGGACTGGCAATA
>DAIOVD010000075.1:0-19487 GCA_036759185.1 Catalimonadaceae bacterium
CAGAGCGTAAACGGAAACAGCGAAGCCAAACGCATTACCAATACCGTAAAAGGTATCACCGACATCAGACGTGGAAACTATGCTTCTGCCATGAATATGTTTGCCAATGGTGTAGAAGAGCCTCTGGCCAACTACAACAAAGGATTGACTCAGATCCTGAAAAAAGACAACTCCGGTGGATATGCTACTTTGGAAGAACTTGCTGCCACAGGAAGCAACATCGCATTGGTGTATTATGTGCAGGCCATCGCTGCCGCACGCCAGAACAAAGAATCTGAGTTAACAGCCAAATTGAAAAAGGCCGTTAGTCTTGATCCATCTCTGAAATCAAAAGCAGTGAATGATCTGGAATTCCTGAATTTCTATTCAAAACCAGCGTTTACAGACGCAATCAAATAAAGAATGGGAAGGCCCTGAAATACGATTGTTTCAGGGCTTTTCTTTGTCTTCTCCAAACCGGGAAGAATTTGTTTACCTGTTCCAAAAATCTGAGTGGTGAAAATAACCATCGATAAAAATTCCGGGTATTGTTTTGGTGTGGAATACGCCATCGACATGGCCGAAAACGAACTCGATAAAGGAGAAACCCTGTATTGCCTCGGCGATATTGTACACAACTCAATGGAAGTGAGCCGACTGGCAGCCAAAGGACTGATTGTAATTGACAATGAAGCCCTGGCAAACCTGCACGACTGCAAAGTGCTGATCCGTGCCCACGGAGAGCCCCCGGAAACCTACAAAACCGCCCTTCAGAACAACATCGAACTGATCGATGCTTCCTGTCCGGTGGTGCTCAAACTTCAGAACCGGGTGAAACACGAGTTCGACCGTATTCAGGCGAAAGGTGGGCACATGGTGATTTACGGACAGAAAGGCCACGCCGAAGTGATCGGACTGAACGGCCAAATCAACAATCAGGCAACGGTTGTGACATCTGTAGAAGAACTGGATGCTCTTGACTACAGCAAACCGATCAGCCTTTTCAGTCAAACTACGAAAAGCACACAGGGATTCCAGAAAATAAGGTCAACCATAGAACAGAAAATAACGGATGCCCAGACCGATGCAGACCTGGCTGAAGTGTTTGATGCCAATGACAGTATTTGCCGGCAGGTATCCAACCGCGAACCACAACTCACACAATTTGCCACCGAATACGACGTCGTCCTTTTCGTGAGCGGTAAAAAGAGCTCGAACGGCAAAGCCCTGTTTTCCGTTTGTAAAAACCTCAACACTAAAAGTTATTTCATAGAGAATGAAACCGAAATTGAGCCGGAATGGATTCAGTCCGCTCAATCGGTGGGTATTTCGGGAGCTACGTCTACCCCAATGTGGCTGATGGAAAAGGTGGCGCACAGGGTTTCGGAAATCAGCGGCTCGCCCTACGTCAAATCCTGATTTCAGCCCGTGCTACTTCTTGCCATCGAATCTTCCTGCGACGATACCGCTGTCTCCGTTTTAAAGGACGGAATCCCATTGTCGAACATTGTGTCGAGCCAGATGGTGCATTCCGGATATGGAGGTGTGGTGCCTGAAATGGCGTCACGTGAACACCAGAAAAACATCTGGATCGTGACCGAAAAGGCCATTCAGCATTCCGGAATTAATAAAAAAGAACTCGATGCCATCGCCTTCACCAAAGGTCCTGGCTTGCCCGGATCGTTGATGGTAGGTGCCTCGTTTGCCAAAGGTCTGGCCATGGCGCTTGACAAACCCCTGATTGCAGTGAACCACATGGAGGCCCACATTCTGTCTCTCCTCATAAAAGAACCCATGCCCTCATTTCCGTTTTTATGCCTTGTGGTTTCGGGCGGACACACCATGCTGGTGCTGGTGAAACAATGGAATGAAATGACTGTGATTGGAAGCACCAAAGACGATGCCGTCGGCGAAGCCTTTGACAAATGCGCCAAAATCATGGGACTGGGCTATCCGGGCGGAAAAATCATTGATGATCTGGCCAAATCAGGCAACGAGAAAGCCTTCCCGTTTCCAGTAGCCAAAGTGGAAAAATACCGGTTCAGCTATTCAGGAGTAAAGACTTCGTTTCTGTATTTTCTACAGTCGAAAACCACAGAATTCATCCGGGAGAATCAATCCGATATTTGCTCTTCATTACAATTCGCACTTCTCAAACCACTGGTGGATGCCTGCGAACTGGCCATGGAAGAATATGGAATCAAAGAACTGGGACTGGCCGGTGGAGTCGCAGCCAATTCGTCTTTGCGAAAACGACTGCAAGCTTTGTGCGATCAGAAAGAAGGACGGGTCTACTTTCCGGATTTTGAATACTGCACCGATAACGCTGCGATGATCGGCCGGGCGGCTTGTTTTAAGTGGGAACAAAAGGATTTCTGTGGCCTCGATGAAACCACCGAACCACGACTCGCCATCGGTTCCTGAAACAATCGTTGAAAAGGACGGAATCTCTCCGATCGCAAAAACAGAATTGAGAGAATTGGATACCGTCTGTTATGACTCAGTTTTTTTTCGCAGACGGTACACCAGTAATACCAAAGCCAGCAATACGGCTGCAAGCGTAAATCCCTGAATCTCTTTGACCTGCATGGGGTGTTGCATGAGGAATACTACGTCGTCGACACGTGAACCCAGCCAAACAACCAATGCCATCCGGGGAATCATGCCCGCCATACTTCCTATGAGAAACGAAGGCAGCGGAACCCGAAGCCAGGCCAGTAGTAAGTTGCCAATGGCGAAAGGCGGAACCGGTAACAGGCGAAAGGCCATCACCACCGAAACGGAATTTCCCTGAAGATTTTCCACAGATTTTTTAGCCGCTGGCCAGATCCTGAAAATTTCTTCCCGAAGTCCGTCATCCAGACGGCGGCCAAAAAAGTAACCCATCACTGACGCCAGAAAAAAGCTGAGGCTCATTCCCGCCAGACCCCACATCCCAAGAAGGTAACCGGCCAGAATACCGGCCAATGTATTGGGGATGAGAGAAAACGCAATTGGCACCGAAAGCAGGGAGAAGAGCAAAATCCAGGACGGAACCGATAAAGAGAGCAACCACTCTTTTTCATCCAATGCCCAGAAAGCCAAGGCCGAACCCACCACCAACGGAAGCACAGCAAACAAGGCCAACCACCGGGATTCTGGTTTGAGGAGGAGTGAAATTAACTTCGGAGAGGACGAGTTTTTCATTACGAACTGGCAGGATGATTCGTACAAATCATACTACGTCACCAGACAGTGTTTTGAATGCAGGCCGGAGAATCCTATTTTTGTCTGAAGCCGCAAGAAAGCAAAAATGCAGTCGGCAATCGGTAATGGAAATCAATCTTTGCTTATTCACCCCTTAAACTACAGGTTGCGGATACCTGTGGCTACACTAAATCTGGGATACTTGAATCCGCAAAAAAGGCTGTTGAAGAATTGATTCTGGTTTGTGCCCGGAAATTGGAACAAATTCTACCAAAGAATTGATCCATGAATTGTAGTTTAAAATATTTCCTTTTGTAGGCAGAATTCGTGTTGTTGCAGGTAGCTTTCGGATAATGATTACAGAAATAAAAATTTCCAATTTCAGAAGCCTTGGTCAGGATGTAAAAATCTCTGGACTAGGCCCATTAGTTGTTTTCACAGGGCGAAATGGCAGTGGAAAATCCAACATTCTGGATGCGTTGAAATTTGTTGCTGATTCAGTCAGGCTAGGTCTGGATAGTGCAATTACAGAAAGAGAAGGAATCAAAACAATTCGAAGGTGGTCATCAGGTAAACCTGTGGATATCTTGATTCACATTAGTTTTGAAACTGCAGGATTTAGAGGAAGGTACGAATTTAGGATTTCCAGCCACAAAACTTATGAATATGTTGTAAAGTCGGAATCAGCTTATATTAACCCTAGAAGTGGGCCATCAATTCAATATTCAAGAGCAGAAACAACCTGGGTTAACAAACCGACATTTGCCAATCCTGCGTTAGATCCTATGGGATTAGTTTTGCCCATGATTTCAGGTGACTCACGATTTAAAGAATTTGCGGATTACCTGCGTTCAATGGCAGTCTACAACATTTTTCCAGATCAACTCCGAAAACCTAGCAAATACAATCCAGTAAAACCTTTAGATAAACAAGGAGAAAATTGGGCTTCAATATTAAAAGACCTTGATAAATCAGAATGGGAATTAGAATTTGTCGAAGCACTTCATTTGCTCACAGGCGATATCGATGAATTTAGAATACAGCCTGTAGCGGGATTTCTTATGCCTGGTTTTCGACATGGAGAATCACCTGGAGACAAACCAAAGGGAAGGTGGTTTAATGCAACCTCAGAGTCGGACGGAACCCTTAGAGTCGCTGGAATGTTAACAGCATTACTACAAAAACCACATTTATCTATAATTGGCATTGAAGAACCAGAACTTACTGTGCATCCTGGTGCAATTAGTCTGATCTTCGATTTTATCAAACAAGCACAAACGCAGTCTCAGATTTTTATTACTACGCATAGTCCGGAACTTCTTGACAAAGTAGAACCTGATCAAATAAGGGTAGTTTCAAAAGAAGAAACTGGAACAAAAGTAGAGACAATTTCTGATGATCAACTTGAGGTAATAAAGGAGAGACTGTCTAGTGCTGGCGAAATTCACCGAACAGAAGGGCTCCGGGGTACTTTACCAATTCCTTTAACCTGGTCATGATTCATGTGGTTGTAGAAGGGCATGGCGAAACACTCGCCATGGGAAAATTGCTGGCCAAATTATCACACCACCTTGGAATCGATTCAACGCAATTTGCTCCTCCAAGAAAAGACAGGCGGGTATTTACAGAGAAAGGTATTGCCGAACTTGTACACTTGGCTCAAAGTTCAAAATCAACAGGATTACTGATTATCCGTGATTCTGAAGACGATTGTCCAAAAGAGAATGCTCCCAAAATGTCTGAATGGATTGAATCTTTACAACCTCAGATTCCTGTTGCTTATGTGTTATTATACAGAGAATTTGAGACACTTTTTCTCTCGGTCGCTTCAAGAATTTGCGGACAAGAACTTGTGCTACATGGCACAAAAGCGAAAATTAGATTGAATCCCAATTTTCAAATTGAATTTGACCCTGAAAGACGTAGGGATGCAAAGGGTGAGCTTAACAATTTATTCCCCGGAAATCAAATTTACAAACCGACACTTCATCAATTACCACTTGTCACATTATGCAAAATAGAGTGGTTAGAGGAAGCTCAACTTCCCAGTTTTGGAAGTCTTCAAAGAGCACTTTTACATCTTTCCAATCCTGCTCGAAATAAAACTTGCTACCCTTGATTTTGCTAATACCGACCTAGTCCGAATAATTTCCTCAATTCCAGTTACTTATTAAATCTGCCGGATTAGCCAGCAGATTCCGTTTCACATCCGCCCAATCCAGTTTGGGTTCATTTTTACGTGATTCCGCCACCAGAATATCCAAAAGGTCCTCCACTTGCTGCGGTTTATTTTGTAAGACCGATAATTCGATCACAACGGCCTTTTTATTTGACGATTCGTCTGTGAGGTAGCTGATGCCTTTCATACTCCAAATATAGTCTGTATTTGTTCTTTGTAAAACACTGCTTTTCGAATTCAATATTCCATTGAAAACACGGCAATCACGAATGATAATCGATCTCCATTTTCCTCTTCCTTTCTCCCCCAGTTTTCCCGTAGTTTGAGGCAGCATGAAAACGGACCTTTCAGCATTGTTTCTTTCCTCAGTGCGGGATTTTATCTCACGGGAAAATCTGTTCCCGAAGGAAGATAAACTTTTGTGTGCCGTCAGTGGAGGCGTCGATTCGATGGTGGTGGTTTTTACCCTTCTGGAACTGGGTTATGATATGGAAATTGCCCATTACAATTATGGTTTGAGAGGAATGGATTCGGATGCCGATGAAGTACTTGTCCGCACCTGGGCCGGACAACACCAAATTCCGTTTCATCGCCATTCTGCCCCTTCAGATTTTCGTACCAAACCCGGAATCTCGTTGCAGGAAGAAGCCCGCAATCTACGCTACCAATGGATGGAAACGCTTTCCGGAGAACGCAACATCCGCCACATTGTGCTGGCACACCACGCCGATGACCAGGTCGAAACGGTGTTCCTGAATCTTCTTCGGGGAACGGGACTTGCCGGAATGCGGGGTATGCTGCCGGCGCAGGGCAAACGTAAACGCCCTCTCCTCGAAAAAACGCGGGCTGAAATCCTGGCTTTTGCCCAGACAAATTCCATCCCATGGCGTGAAGATGCGAGCAACGCCAAAACTGATTACCGCCGCAATCAACTTCGCCATTCCATCCTGCCCCAGCTGCAGGAACTATCGCCAGGATTCGAACATGCCGTCCTTCGGAATGCAGAGAGATTCCGGATGTATGAGTCTACGTTAGACAGTCAGTTTCAAATACTGGAGACAGTTTTTTTGCTGACAGATTCCCATGAAAAACGAACCATTGATTTGCCTGGTGTCTTAGCACATCCGCAGGGACAGTTCTTCTTTTTTGAAACCCTTAAAAAATCGGGCTTCGGATGGGAGGAATCATGGCAACTCTGGCAATCGGCCACCAGTGAAGAAAGCATCAAACGACGATCGACAGACGGAATCCTCACCGAAATTCGGTTTCCGAAATGGATTGTCTGGAAGACAGAATCGGTTCTTTCAGCCACATTTCCGGTCATTCAGAAACCAGAAACCACTGTTTTGCTTCTACCTTCCGGCCAAAAACTGGTGGTAGAAATCAAAGCTGTTGAAGGATTTATTCCATCATCTATTCCCCCAAACCAATGGATGGCCGATTCCGGAAAACTGGCGTTTCCCCTCACCTTACGGTACTGGAAAGAAGGCGATACCATACAACCATTTGGCATGAAAGGAAATAGGAAACAGATCAGCGACCTCCTCTCTGAAGCCGGGCTGACAAAGGAAGAAAAGTGCCGTCAGTTATTGATAGAAGATTCGGCCGGAACCATCCTCTGGGTTGCCGGAATCCGAAGCAGTGAACTTACCCGAATACCGCAAGGATTTTCAGGAGAACTGCTGGTTATTAAAATTGCTGAAACCAACTGAAAATCAGAACTTCTGGCTTATGCAGGTGTACACATCAATCTTCCTAATTCCTAATTCCTAATTGATTTTCCCCAGTCCATCGGCCAGATTCCGGTCATTACTCAGGCGGGGAACTTTGTTCTGGCCACCCAGTTTTCCCTGACTTTTCATATAGTCCTGAAAGGCACCCCGTTTGAGGGAAGTTACCACAAGTGTCGTCAGAATTTTACCGGTGATCAGGTCGTCATAATAGCTGTTGAGCTTACACAGACTTTCATCCAGTCTCCGTTCGAATGCCGGCATGTTGGCAGGAGGTGTGGCAAATTCGATCAGCCACTCGTGGTGGGGCAAACCTTCATCGGGTGTTACCTGAGGTGCCACTGTAAATTCGGAAATCGAAACCTCGGGATGGTATTGCAAGGTGCGTTGCATGGCTTTCTCCACTTCCTCACCAATCACATGTTCACCAAATGCGGAAATGAAGTGCTTGATCCGACCACTGACCACCAGACGGTACGGATTTTTACTCACAAACTTGACCGTATCGCCAATGCTGTATCCCCACAAACCAGCATTGCTGTTGATGATGAGGGCATAGTTTTTCCCCAGTTCAACTTCCTTAATGGTAAGCCTTGTCGGGTTTTCGGAGAAATACTCTTCCACCGGAATGAACTCATAGAAAATGCCGGAGTTGAGCAACAGCAGAAGTCCTTCCGATTCCCTAAGATCCTGAAAAGCAAAAAACCCTTCCGATGCGGGGAACAATTCCACACTGTCGATTTTCTTACCGATGGAGTCAAACAGTTTCTTCCGGTAAGGCTCGAAGTTCACTCCTCCGTACACAAACAGCGAAAAGTCAGGAAACACATCCTTAATTTCCTTGCCTGTCCGAGCCTGAATACGGTCGAAGTACATCTGCACCCAGGGCGGAATGCCGGAAATGAGGCTCATGTTCTGATCGATGGTTTCATCGATGATGTGCTCGAGCTTTTCTTCCCAGTCTTCGATGCAGTTGGTAGTGAACGACGGCATCTGGTTGCTTCTCAAATATCCGGGAACATGGTGATTGGCAATGCCCGAAAGTCGACCGGTATGAATGCCGGCAATTTGTTCAAGGACGGGACTGCCGGAAAGAAAGATCAGTTTTTTATCCAGAAACGAAGAGTTGCCGGACTGGTGCACATAGTTGAGTAAAGCATCGCGGGCACCGTTGATGTGGTTTGAAATCGAGTCTTTACTGATGGGGATGTATTTGGTCCCGCTCGTGGTACCACTCGTTTTGGCAAAATACAACGGCTTTCCGGGCCAGAGAATGTCCGACTTGCCGTCCTTAATCATCCCGACATAATCCCTGAGACCTTCGTAATCACGGATGGGCACCTGTTTCACAAAGTCAGCATGAGAACGAATGGATGAAAATCCATGGTCTTTTCCGAACTGAGTGCCGGCTGCTTTCGTGATAATATCGGTAAAAACTGTTTGTTGCGTTTGTGCGGCATAGCGCATCCAGGGTTTTTGTTTGGAAACGACCCAGGAAGCGAAGGGTTTGGCAAGTAAAGATCGGAAGCCCATACGATGAATTGTGGGGGCGAATTTGAGACTTCTCAATGAAAGTTCGGAGAAAAAAATTACCAAATCCAGACCATGAAAATTTCTGATTTTCAGGATTTAGCAGGAAGTCAAACTAAAACGAGAGTGATTTTTTCATTTTTTTTTTGCTGGAAAGAAGTAGAGTCCTACTTTTGCACTCCCTTACAAAATGAGGGCACGCGAAAGTAGCTCAGTTGGTAGAGCGCGACCTTGCCAAGGTCGAGGTCGCGGGTTCGAGACCCGTCTTTCGCTCGAAAAAGAGCCACGCTTAGGCGTGGCTTTTTTATTCAAAGAAGTTCTGAAAACCAAAGGAAGCAATGGTTTATGAATGGAAGGTTCGCCGGGATGGTGGAATTGGTAGACACGCAGGACTTAAAATCCTGTGGCTTCACGGCCGTGCGGGTTCGATTCCCGCTCCTGGTACAAATGAAAAAGCCTCTGAATGTCAGGGGCTTTTTTTATTAAGAACTACTTCCGATGCTTTTAAATCCGTAGTTAAGATTTTGTAGTTAAAATTATAACTACAAAATCTTAACTACAACATCTCATCCAACAGTAAGTGTGCAGTAAGTTGTCACAATTCCCGAAAGGCACTATCTGCTTTATCAACCGCCTCCAGCATCGATTGCCAGAAACGATCCACATCCACAGATAAGGCCACATTACAGTTTGCCTCTCTGGAACTTCTGCCATAGAAATCGCATACCGTCTGGCCACGACTGAGTTCGCTGGCCCTTTCAATATCCACCCGCATTTTCCTGCACTGAAACAACTCCGGATGTAGAACAAACAAAACCGCCAGCGGATCATGAAGAGGCGGGTCATCAAAACCAAAAACATTACGGTAGGTATCCCTGAAAAATAAGAGCATCTCCTGAATCTTCCGGCGGAAAGGACTGCCGTCACCGATTGCCACCAGAACTTCTGCTGTGGCCAAAGCCGTGTGTGTTACTTCAAGAGGAACCATCGTCAACTCTACTCCGCTTTCAAACACAATGTGCGCCGCTTCCGGATCGTTTTCAATGTTGAATTCCGCCACCGGGCCAGTATTACCAATGCCCATGGTTCCACCCATGATGGTGATGCGGATCCAACTCTTCACTTCCGGAAACAATGTGAGGAGTAGGGCCACATTGGTCAGACTTCCAATTGCCACCAGATCAATTTTTTCACCGGTTTCCAGCCAGACCTTGTCCAGAGATTCTTTCCAGTTCAGCAGCCAGAATCCTTCTGGTTCTTCATCCGGCAGTAAGGGAAACAAGGGCTTCCCATCTCTTCCATCCAGACCTGATTCACCATGAATTTCAGCACAAAACGGCATGGCTTTCAGAATAGCTGAGGATTGACCTTTGAAAACAGGAACATGTCCGCAACCAATTGCAGTCAAAACAGCCTTTGCATTCCGGAAGGTTTTATCGACTGACTGATTGCCCGCTACTGTGGTCACGCCAAGGAGTCGACTGTCCGGATGATAGCAAGCCAGAATCAGTGCCATGGCATCGTCGTGTCCCGGATCGCAATCCAGCCAGATGTGTTTCATATCCGTTTTCTCTGTTTGAGGATGCAAGTAAATCAGTTCCGGACAGATTCAGGCGCTGAATGAGCCTTCATTTTCCTCTGCAACCGATCCTTTCATTAGATTTGCCGCTGAAGTATGAAGAGAGAAGTAATTCACAGTACACATTTAAAACGGGAGGTTTTGCTGGATGTGGTTGTACCCGAAAGCCATCTTTCATCCAAAGAGCATTGGCGGATCTTACTTGTCAACGACGGGCAGGATGCAGCCGAATTTCAACTGGCTTCCAGTGTAAAGGATTTCAACAAAGAAAATCCACAATCTCCGGTTCTGGCGGTGGCCATTCATGTGGGCGAACGGAAACAGGAGTATGGTGTTGGGAAGGAGGCCGATTACGCAGGTCGTGGTTCACGGGCATTCCAATACACTTCATTTGTGAAAGAAGAGCTTTTTCCCTGGCTTCAGAAGCAGTATGGCTTGCATCCAACCGCAGGAAAGTCTGCCATCATTGGTTTTTCGCTGGGTGCATTGTCTGCGTTTGACGTGGCCTGGAACCTCAGTTCTCACATTGGAACAGCCGGTTTATTCTCCGGATCTTTCTGGTGGAGAGCCCGGTCGCTCGACGATGGATATCAAGCCTCAGATCGCATTGCGCAGAAAATGGTGCGTGAATCTTCATCCGCTCCGGAACTGAATCTCTGGTTTCAAACCGGCTGGCTCGACGAAGCAGCCGACCGCGATCAGGATGGGTTGATTGATTCCATTGGCGATACCGTCGATCTGCTGACGGAACTTGAAAAGAAAGGATTTACCCCCGGACAGAACCTTGAGTACATCGAAATCGGCAACGGCCGACATGACCACAAGACAATGGCGAAAGTGCTTCCACGCTTTCTGGAATGGTGGAATTCACGTTTGAAGTCCTCAAATTGAAAAATCTGGGCGCAAATTTTTGAGGCTTAAAAAATGGCAGCCAGGAGGAAGCCTACCAGTCTCCGCTCGAACCTCCACCTCCAAAACTGCCGCCGCCAAAACCACCGAAGCTGCCACCTCCTGAAGAGAAATCACCCCAGCCCCCTCCGCCTCCCCGGCGACCAGCGTTTCCGAGTAAATTGCCTAATATCATCCCGGTAAGAAATCCACCCCCTCCCCCACCTCCACGGCGGTTACTGGCAAACACAATAATCAGAATGATGATCAGAATCGTAAAACCAATTCCCAAACCTTTCCCTTTTTTACGTCCTTTTTTGCTGCTGTACTGGTATTCACCTTTGTATTCGCCACGAGCTGCCTGGATGATGTGGGTTGTAGCCAGATCGATCCCTTCGTAATACTGCTGTTGTTTGAAATAAGGTTTAACGTCCTCTGTAAGAATTCGTTTGGTGGTGATATCGGGAAGAACTCCTTCCAATCCGTAACCCACTTCGATCCGCGTTTTGTGTTCTTCCATTGAGGCCAGGAACAGAACACCATTGTCCTTTTTCGTACCGATCTTCCACTTCAGAGCCAGCTTTACGGCATAATCAGCCACATCGGTTCCATCCAGATTTTTGACCAGCACCACGGCAATCTGCGTAGATGTGGAATCCTCATAAGCGAGGAGCTTCTTTTCGAGCTCCTGTTCCTGCCCATCGCTGAGGACATCAGCAAAATCGTTGACGAGACGGGGAGGATTGGTTTGATCCGGAATATTCTGAGCTGATCCAGCAATAGGAATAACAGCGATCAGAAGTAAAAATACCCGAAGGCGAAGAAGAAATTTCAATGATTCAGTGGTTGCGGATGCAAAAATATTCTCAATAATCGGGCCAGATCAACCGAAGGAAATCTTGTCGGGAAGTTCATTGACATCATCTCCTTTTCGGGGAAAATTGGACTTCAATTGTTTGCCGGCCATTTCTACTCCTTCACAAAGTCCTTCCACGAAATGACCAGCCCGAAAGCGGGATTGCATTTTGATCTTGATCTCATCCCAAAAGTTTTCCGGCACTGCGGAATTGATTCCGGCGTCACCCAGGATGGCAAATTTACGGTCTTCATAAGCCAGATAAATCAGAACACCGTTCCGAAGTTGGGTTTTGTGCATGGCCAGATTTTCAAAAACCTGGGCGGCACGATCCAGTACATTGCCTAAGCAGGACTTTTCAAGGTGAACACGGATTTCTCCGCTGGTTTCATTTTCAGCTGATTGGATGGCAGAAGTGATCAGCTCCTGGTCTTTTTCGGAAAAGAGTTCAGTTGGCATGACAGAAAGGGATGAAGTTTTGAAACGGAAAAATAAAAATATTTTTACCCGCCCGAAGATAGACTTTTGTCGGAATTTTTAGAAATCCTCATCTGTGAAAATTTCTTTTTCTCTTGAACTGATATCCCTGCCGCTGCGCTACGAATGGAAGTTGTCGCGAAATACGTCCATCCATAAAGTGAATGGAATTGTCAATGCCCGATCAGAGGGCAAAGAAGGCAGGGGAGAAATTGCACCCAACATTCGCTATGATGAAACACCAGAGCGGGTGGAACAGGAATTTCTGCAGGTATTGCCAAAATTAGAAGTAGAATTTGAAGTAAAACAGTGGCCTGAAATTCTGGCCGGACTTACGATCTGTTCTGCGCTCCGGGTTGGAATAGACATGGCCTTTCAGAATCTGATGGCGTCCATCAAAGGAATTTCTCTCCACCAGCAACTCGGGCTTGCAGCGGCAGGTAGCCGACCGGTTTGCTACACCATTCCGGTGATGGACCCAACGGATATTGCCGGATTTATGGAACGGGAAAACCTGCATCGTTTCTCCTGGCTCAAAATCAAAGTACACCGCGATTCAGCCCTTGCCATGGTTGAGGAAGTGTGCCACCTGTATGCCGGTCCTGTCGCCATTGATGGCAATGAAAGCTGGACCGATGTGGAAGCCGCAATCGAATTTGCCAAAGCGATACCGTCTGACCGGATTCTGTTTCTGGAACAACCGCTGCCAGCCGCTCAGAGAGAAGAATATATCCTTCTGAACCAGCAATCGCCGGTACAGATCTGGGGTGATGAATCAATTCTGTCAAAAGCAGAACCGGATTACTGGAAGCAGGCATTTTCCGGAATCAATGTGAAGCTGATGAAAGCAGGATCACTGCCCAATGCCATTCACCTTCTTCAATCAGCAAGGAATGAAGGACTTAAGACGATGGTGGGCTGCATGGTGGAAACCAGCCTCGGAATATCGGCCGCACTTTCGCTTGAATCATTGGCTGATTACATGGATCTCGACGGTTTTATCCTTTTACAAAATGAACCCTTTGGGCTGGTCAATGAAACGGACGGTATCGTTGGTTTCTCTCTATCCTGAAAATCTGCTACAGCTTAAACTGCACGCTGAACTTCACACCGAAGTTTTTAGCCCCCGGATTATTGAGGTAGGTGAGCCGATGGATAAAATCCACTCTTAACAACCGAAAGATATTCTCTACGCCATAACCCACTTCGGCATACGGTTTCTTCGGATCCAGACTGGTAAAGCCGGAAATGACGTCATCACCAATTTTAGCCGGCACCAGATCTTTGTTTTTCTGCTGCACATTGCCAAACAGCACATTACCATGGGCAACAAACCGCCATTTCAAACGACGAATCAACGGAATACTGTTCAACCCAAGTCCTTCAAAATTATGCTGGTAGTTCACACTGACGAACTGATCGGAAATAAACTCGAAATACTGCATCATGTTGAATGCCGACAGGTTCATGAAATAGGTCTGATTGCCCAGATGCGCCCGAAGAATCGGATATGGAACCACGGAAGGTGTGAATCCACTGACAAGCGACAGTTTTCCGTTCCCTATCAAACCGTATCGAATAAACTGAACTGCCGAAAACTGGAATTTGTGGTAGTTCAGGTTCGAATTGAAAATGCCTTTCACTCCGGCTGTATATTTTAATGACAGAATCGGGAACCGGGTAGCGCCCAGACTAATGCGCTGATTTTCGTTTTCGAGGAAGGTTTCGTCTTTTCCATACCGGATTTCTCCTGAAAACTCGGCCGTCGTAAAACTGCGGGAAACGCTGGTGTCTTCGCCGGTCGTATGACGGACGGGATCGTTGTAATAACCGAATTTGTATTGATCCCGGTATGGGTTGAAATCCCAGAAATAGCCCTGCAGATTGATGATAAGTCCTCTTTTCACTTCCCGGCTCAGACTTATTTTGGTACTGCGGTTGTAATATGGTCTTGTCCGGTTAAGCGCACCCATCCTCGTAAATGCAAAGAACAGGGAATTGGAAGCCAGACTATTGTCAATCAATGCCAGTTGTTCCAACTCATATCCGTGGGAGATGGTGGCCGTTGTCCATCGTTTCCGGCTGAGAATGCGGGTGGCGTTCACATTGTATTTCAGTTTTTCATCCTGGAAACCATAAGCCAGATATCCGCCCAAAACCCATTTCCGGCTGAAATCGACATTGGTTTGCAAACCAACCCGGACACGGTGGCCTTCCACATTGTTCCATCCATACGTGTAAAGGTAAGGGCCGTAATCAATCGGGCCGATCCGCTTGTAGCCATTGATGAAAATGTTGGCGATCTCTACGTATGTTTTCACTGCCGGGATTTTCTTCACTGTATCAATCATCTTGAAAACGTTCTTTTCTGTGATTGACAGAGTATCATGGCGACGGCTTCCCCAGAAGGCATCATCGGTGCGGCTGGACCCTTCAAGAAGTTCAATTGGTCTTTCAAAGAAAGAGTTATCGAGTGGTTTGTTTACCACAATGTCTTTGATGGATGTATAAAACTTGGCAATCATCCCTGCCCAGTTTGAGTTCAGATTGGCTATGTCTACTGTGATCCGGTTTTTGGCTGGCAGATATGCCCCGGCCACAGTTTTTCTTAGCTCCTGTTGTATCTTGATTTTATCAATGAAGTTGATGTTCGATTCTTTGGGAATCACCAGATCTACCCGGGTTAGTGCCCAGTCGGAACGATTGATCCAGATGGTTCCCTTAAAGGCCAGATCTTGCGGACGTTTCGGGGTCACTTCGATGCGGTAAATCCAGTCACCTTTTATTTCTGTACTGTCCTCGAGCAAATAATCATAATACAGTTTCCAGCCATCGGCGATGGGTGACACAAATTCTTTGCTCACGATATTAAGCCAGTTCTGGTAAAAATTGTATTCCTGAAAAGAGGAACCGACAATCTGGGACACCACTTCACCTTCGTTGTTGCCCAGCCCCGAAATTTTGGTTTTCTCGATCTGTTCTTTGCGAAGTTCAGGCGACCGGTTGTAGTAAAACTTGGAAATGGTTTCACTAATAAAGAATGGAAGAATCGGCTTTCCGTCTTCACCAGTGGCTTTTCCGATACTATCCAGTACATTCTGGATTTTCCGGATGATGCGTTTCTTCTTGAACTTATCTGAAATCTTATCAATGTCCACCTCCAGCTTATTATAAGCTTCGTATTCATACGAAACCAGAGAACGCTTGTCGTTAAACTGTTTGTGCCGGATCACTTCCCTCATGATCGGCCAGGCTGGATTTTCTCCGGGTTTGATCACCACTTCCTTCAGTTCGATTCCCGCTTCTTTCAACTGGAAATTCTGCGTTTGTGTAGCAGCTCCTGTGATTTTCTTGGTACGCATCTGGTAGCCAATGTATATGGCAGACAAACTGTCGGCCAGCTTAGGAATTTTCAGGGTGTAGTAACCATCGAAATCACAAACAGTACCGATGGTAGTACCTTTTACCAGAACATTGGCAAATGGAATGGGGTCGCCGTTTTCTGAATCCGTTACTCTACCTTTTAGCAGGTAAGGCTGAGCAAATGAAAAAACCGAATACAGGTTGAGTGCGAGCAGGACAAAAAGAAGCCTCTTCAAACGATTGGGCAGTTGTAGTTTGTAAATGTGAAAGCCCAAAGAAACGAAAGGACCCGATGAATCAAAAACCATGTGGATGTATTTCCCTGCGAACCGAATAAAACTGCCTGCCAATCATACGGAGAACAACGGATGGCGATTGTATGATCGGGTAGCATTGGCCCTTCGTTTCAGATAAATCTTCTGTTATGGAAATCAATGATTGGTATCCTATCCAAACAGGTTTTAATTAGGTCTAAAGTATAGTTATATCGAAACAACTACGAGACATCTACCTGACATCCTCAAAAGATCATTAACAAAACCCCCTAGGAAAAACGGGCTTAAGATCTGTTTGAAATTGAAGAAGGTTGGATGAAAACAATGCTGGTTACACCGTCTGTTCTTCGTTATGACGGGGAATAATTATGTAGAATACCGAGTTCTCAATGTTTCCGGCATGAACTTTGGGAAACAATTCGAACGGAATTGTATTTTCTTTGTAACCGAATTACCGGAGCATTATGATCGAACTCCCCACCATAGACGCCAACGCTGCACGCAGACCTTCCAAGCCAAACTGGCTTCGGGTAAAACTTCCAACCGGTCCAGAATATGCGAAAGTCCGCAAGATTGTGGACGAGCAAAAGCTGCACACGATCTGCGAAAGCGGCAATTGTCCGAATATGGGCGAGTGCTGGGGCGAAGGCACAGCCACTTTTATGATCCTGGGAAATGTGTGCACACGAGGATGTTCCTTCTGTGCCGTTGCCACCGGCCGGCCCAACGAGTACGACACCGATGAACCCCGCCGTGTGGCCGAAGCCATTGCGACGATGGGTGTGAAACACGCCGTGATCACCTCTGTGAATCGGGACGAGCTAAAAGATCGGGGAGCTGAAATCTGGTACCAGACGGTGATGATGGTGAAAGATTTGAGTCCGGCTACCACCATTGAGACCCTGATTCCGGATGTGAAATCAAACTGGGAAGCTCTGGCCCGCATGGTCGAGCCACGCCAGGAAGTAGTGAGCCATAATATGGAAACCGTCAGTCGTTTGTACCGCAGGGTTCGTCCGCAGGCTAAATACGAACGCAGCCTGGAGCAGATCAAACGCACCAAAGAAATGGGGCACCGCACCAAATCGGGCATTATGGTGGGTTTGGGAGAAACGCAGGATGAAATGTTTGAGGCGATGGATCATCTGGTGGAGCACGGTTTGGATGTGCTCACCATCGGACAGTATTTACAGCCAACCAAACTGCACATTGAAGTGGCAGAGTTTATTCATCCTGAGGTATTTGCGATGTACAAGGAAGAAGGCGAAAAGCGGGGCATCAAGTATGTGGAGTCGGGTCCTTTGGTACGCAGCAGCTACCATTCGGAGCGGCATGTGCATGTGTAACAATTGGTCGAATTTCAAATGGAAAAGCCAAACCTTTCAAGAGTCATTTTCTGGGATACGGATTACGATCAAATAGATTGGTCTTTGAAAGCACGTTTTGTCATTGAGCGGGTTGTGATGTTTGGAACTTTTGAGGATTGGAAAACGATCCAGTTATTTTATGGTATGGATAAAATTAAAGATTCAGTTCTAAACTCCCGTGAACTTGATCCTAAAACGCTCAATTACTTTAGTCTCTTATTCAAAGTCCCTAAAGATCAATTCCGTTGCTACAATATTTTACAGTCAAACCAGGGACACTGGAGCTATTAAAAAAATTAATGGCAATTCCAGAGTTGTCTGCATTTAATCTTGCAGGGGGAACATCCATGGCGTTGCAAATGGGTCATCGCGAATCCGTAGATCTGGATTTATTTGGAAATTGTCCATTTGAACCAAGTGAGATTCTTCAGTCGGTTTCTGTTTGTGGCAAAGTCACAATTCTTCACCAAACCCGGAATATTTTAATGCTTAATATTGAAGGTGTTAAGGTCGATATTGTTAATTACCAATACGAACTCCTCAAAGAACCTCAACTAACGGATGAACTTCGGCTTCTTTCTCTGGAAGATATCAGTGCAATGAAATTGGCTGCCATAACAGGAAGAGGCAAAAAACGGGATTTCTTCGATTTGTTTTTCCTTATGCAAAAGTTTTCATTGTCTGAAATTTTCGGTTTTTACAGGAAAAAATATCCGGATGGCAATGTGTGGTTGGTTTCCAGAAGCATTACCTATTTTGATGACGCGGATAATGATTTAGATATCAAGCCATTCGATAAAACTTCTTGGAAAGCAATAAAAAACCACATTGTGAAAGCAGCGGAAACTCTCTAATAAACAGCATATTTGCCCATCCCAAATAAAGGACCAGACACCAATGATTAAATCCATGACCGGCTTTGGAGCCGCCACCGTTGAAGACCAGAGCCTCAGTGTTCGTGTTGAGGTGAAATCCCTGAATTCCAAAGTGCTGGACCTAAACGTCCGCCTTCCCCGTTCGCTGCAGGACAAAGAATTTGAAGTCCGCAATCTGGTTGCCCGCTACCTCGACCGCGGTAAAGTGATGCTGAATGTGGAGATGGAATACGCCAACAAAGCGGCCAACGCTTCTCAGCTCAATGCCGATCTGCTGCACCATCATTTCGGTACGGTGCTGTCTGAAACCCAGAAGTTTTCAGTGAACATTGAGCCATCGCATATCCTGCAATCGATTCTGCGGATGCCCGAGGTTATGTCGGCTTCGAATGGTCGTGAAAACCGCGAACACGAGTGGCTGGTGGTGCAAAAAGCCTGCGAACAGGCGCTGAAAGCCTGCGATGATTTCCGTCTGACAGAAGGTAGTGTCCTTTCCGAAAAGGTGGTGGGTTATATCACCAACATCAAAACGTTACTTGAAGAAGTGATCGTCCTCGATCCGGAACGGGCGGTGATTGTGAAACAGCGGATTGAGGAAAAACTCACTGCCATTAAATCCGATGCCGCTTTCGATGCGAACCGGTTTGAGCAGGAGATGATTTTTTATCTGGAGAAGATGGACATCACCGAAGAAAAGATCCGTCTGGCCAGTCACCTGGATCATTTTCTGGAAGTGTTGAATACGGAGGAAAATGCAGGACGGAAACTTGGATTTATCAGCCAGGAAATCGGCCGGGAAATCAACACCATCGGTTCAAAGGCCAACCATGCCCCGATTCAGAAGCTGGTGGTCCTAATGAAAGACGACCTGGAAAAGATCAAAGAGCAGGGGCTCAACTTTTTGTAGGGGGGATAAAAGATTCCGGTTACTTTCGTTTCCGCAATCCCTTTTTGTTCTGCCATGAAGCCCGTCATCAGATTTTTCGCTTTCCTCTGTTTCGTTTTTCTTTTTAGCACCCGCCTTTTTGCACAGGCACCCGGCGATCTGGACACCAGTTTCCATTTCCGGACCAATTATGGAGCCCTGTTTCCTATTGAAAAAGCCTGGCCACTGGCAGATGGTTCGATTATGTGCTATTCGGCAGGTGGCAATTACTTTTCGGGAAAGAAAACAGGCAACTATTTTAAGATCAAACCGAATGG